>CALLBC010000129.1 GCA_938001965.1 uncultured Bdellovibrionales bacterium
AACCATTTTTAAATACGGTTGATTGGCTCTGACTTCATAGTCAAGAAACTCTCCCTGTAAAACTGTAATGAGTTTTTCTATTTGTTTATCTACCATAATTAAGAATATCTATATTATACTTAGGAGATAACCTCGAACGCAAGGATCGAAAACTTGTTTCAGCTGGGGCATAATCTTTAAAGCCTCGACCATGGCCCATATGCCACGTCGCACCCAACCAGAAAACAGACTCATTATTCACTGGGCGCCAATCAGTATTGACCATCAGCTCAACTCTTTGCTTTCTTTTTAGCCAGTAGTCATAGCTAAATTTAAGTTGTACACGCTCTTGATTTGATGCCTCTAGCCTTTGATCATCCTCAAGGTAAAGGCTTTGATGGTAGGATAAATGCGCATTTAATTTACTCCAATTCTGACTCCACACTCCACTAAAATGTAAACTATCAAGTGGTCTTGAATTCAGTTCTTCGTTAGACCAAAGTGAGTAAGAGAACTCAAAAGAAGAGTCCCACCACCTTTGCCATACAAACTTATGTCCGAACTTTAGTCCATACTCATGGTTATTTTTAAAGTTTGAAAATATATCTAAATCCACCTCAATCCGCTTAGCCCCATTAAAACCATCCATAGAAGTTCTATTGTAAAACAGTTCTAAACTAGGCCTATGAGTAAGCCATTGAAATATTTGTCTCCACTGCCCAATTCCCAATGACAAATTAGTCGCGTCCTGAAAGCGATCTTCAGTAGTCCCTTGAACTCTTTGAAAGTATTGCTTTCCTTTCAGCCACCAACCAAATGGAGGTGCTTGTAACGTCGGGCGCCACCTGCCATACATATGACCAAGTAAGCCGCTGGTATTAAAACCGTCTTCTCTTAGGCGATGAAACAAACCTCCCTTTGTATAGACATGATACTTCTCACTAAAAAATCTATACTCTAATTGTGGCTCATTAAACTTTTCCAATAAACTAGATTCACCAGGCTCGTTGGTTGAATAAAATCTATTGCGATAATCAAAACCTAATGACCAAGTCCCATCTTCTTGCCCACCAAGTTTTAATTCGTCTTCCAGATCATAGTCTACACTTTCAACTTTTTCTGCTTCTATATCCACTATGCTATTAAACTGAGTTAATTCTAGAACTGGTCGAGTCTTATAAGGAGATTCTTTAAGTGATACTAATTTAAATACTCTTACTTGTGATTCTTTTTCGCCTGGTAAAGGATAAATTTTATGTATTTGCTGTCCTTTTTCTAATTCAACATACTTTTGCAAGTCTTCTTCACCAACTTTATAATCCATACGAAGAAGTGTTGGACCTTTCTGAGATATAATTATTGGCTTTTTGTTCGTAGTAATGAAATAATCTTTTTGCCATTCGGGAACGATTGAAACATACTCTCCATTCACTTTATCTTGCACTGTAACTTTGACATACTGACCTTTTTTAGGATTCAATAATTTCATATAAAATAAATTTTTCCCGTAAGGAACTCTAGTATAAAATATTTTTCTTGTTTTTTTATTAGTTAATCTAATTTTCTTACTAAATTTTTCAAATACACCATAATTGATAGTTACTCCCGTCGACCTCAGATATGATGGCTCAACTAATTCAGTAATAATCCTTAATGAACTTGAAGTAGAGCTATCAGTATGTATCTTTAAGCTCCAACTACCTCCAAGTAATTGCTCTTCAGGCTTAAGAACACCACTCAAGGCAGCTGTCATTTTTTGACTTTCATTGGACGTCTGCCACCCTTGACTTTTTTCGCTTTTAACTCCAACACTCTGGACAACATCATCAATTATTTTCCAGCTAGTCATTTCTTGCAGACGACTCCAGGCTGGACTGTAATGTCTAATTTTATTTTTTTGTTGCTCATAATATAGTCTTGCTTTTGCACTATAATATAGGGGACTTCCACCTCCCTCTTCTACTTTTTTTAGATACTCAGTCATTTTGTAGTCAAAATTAATATCTAACTTATTTTCTTCACTAGCTACCTCATAAAAACGCTTTAGCTTTCCAGAGGGAGGACGATTCATATCACCCCACTTTTGTATAAACTCACCCAACTCTTCACTTTGCTTTTTATAGTTACATAAACCTTCAGAACTAGGTTTACGAGCTAAAAAATTATAAAACTGTCCATAATCATTTAGGATATAGGTTAGCTGATGGGGTTTAAGTGGATTACATTGTGGATGGAACTTCATTGACTTAAAGGCTTCAGCGGCTGAACGGGTTAAAACAGGGATTGGACTTGATTTAATAAATGGTCGTTTAATTTTTAAATCAACTATAATATCAAAGCTTGGACTCCAAATGCGAAGACTATTTGAGCCCTTTTCTAACTTTAACGTCAAACGCGTAGAAAGACCCACTACCTTTTTTTTCTCAGCAAAGATACTAAGACCTGCAGATCGTTTATTATCAATAATAGGCCACTTTAATATCTTCCCTTGGTGCTCAACATAGACCCAACCATCAACGGACTCTTTACTATTGACTGGGTGGATAGGACGTATAACAATTTGTAAATCAGCTTCACCGTAGAGCTCTGCCTCAATAGCCTCCTCAGGCGTAGCCAATGGACGCACAAAAACTTTTTCATTATCACTCAATATTCGGTAAAAACCAGCAGACCTTTCTACCTCCCAAAGCACACTCTTATATACTCCGTACTCATGACTCTCTAAGTTAAAGCCTGACCAAGTATCTAATGCTGCCTCACTAGATAATCCTGAAGCAATTTTTTTTGCCAATTTTAATTTCTTATTGTCCTCATATTTTAAACCTAATTTACTTTCTAAAATTTTATTCCATTCATGCTTAAGATCGTCATCTTTTAGCTTAGAAACAAGTTCTTTATAGAGCTCCCACCACTCAAGCTTCAATGCAGAAACAAGACTAGTATTGGTACTGCGAAAAGAAGATGGCAACAAATGAGTCAAAATTAAAGAGTCACGGTAATTTTCTTCTCGAAAAATTAGTTCAATATAACGACGCAATCCTTGATAGTTCGGTTTTTGCATCAGTTCATAGGATAAAAGTACCTTTAACTTGGATAATTCATCTAAGTTATTTAAGTTTTGGAACAACCTATTATATAACAGTTCCTTATTCTTAGGGTCTTTTACCGTGTAATAGTAATGATAAGTTAGAAAACGACTATTCAATCGAGCTTTCCCAGACTTTTCCAATAAATTTGATTTCTCTAGAATGGCTCTATCTCGCGACTTTTCATCCACTGAGCCTACAAGCTGACTTAATATACTTATTTTTTTAAATATATTTTTTTCTTTTTTTAATTTTTTTGTTAACCACTTTGTTTCTTTAAAACCAATATTACTGCGATTAATCTCTTCACCAATTATACTTTTAATGGTTTGACTACGTGTTTGCAAACCACGAATCAACGGTAACCATATATTTTCAAGCTCCATCCTATTTTTAACATCAAAAGTTTTGTATTTTTGTGATTTTATCGCCAAAAGATTTTTTTCATTTTCTCCAAAGCCGAAATTAGATCTTTTAATAGCATTAACGAACCAAAGCCACATTTTCTCTTGACCAACGGACTTTTCAATCACTTTAAACTCTTGTTCTGATAAAAATCTTAAATTTTGCATTTTTACTGATGGACTAATCCATGACTCTTTTGACTTATCAGTCCAAATAGTAATATTAGCCACGTCTGCTGGGATTCTTAAATAAACTTGAGAGGCTTCACGACTAGGAAAAATAAAATCTTGATCAGTCCCATATTTTAATGGATAAAGAGGTTCTTCATGAAATTTTCTTTTATATACATACTGAGAAACTTGCGTACTTGACCATCTTTTGAAAAGCGGACCAAAATCAATTTTATTTGAAACTTCAACTAAAAAAGGGTTGCTCTTTTCAAACTGAACATAAAAGTATTTTGCCTCTTTTAATATTTCAGCTAAAACCATAATTTTCATTTCTACTGGAAAAGGTGTTTTTGGTATCTTGAAGTGAAGCTTATCTTTTAAACCAGGTTTTAACTTAAAAAATGGCTTTTTAGATGATTTACCAAATTTATTTATATAACCGTCTGATATAGCACGTAAAGCTGGGGGATAATCTTGATGCTGAGTTAATAATGTGACTGGCTCAAAGTATTTTTGCTCAACGGCTACACCAGTGTATCTTGGAAAAATATCTTTGAAGTGATGGTAAACGTTTTTAATTAAATTAGCATCTCTTGTAAAATCTGAAAATCTCTTTTCTAAACGCGAAGCACTGTCTAAAATAGAGCTCCCCCAGCCAACTTGGTTATCCCAATGATTAATCCATGAATATAAGTACTTATGACTGAGCCAATTAAGAGGCTCACTATAATTATTGTATGTTTTAACTGTACTAGTAACATTTTCACCATCAACTGTTGACCAGCTCAAAGGAAGATTTTTATTTTTTATATTAGGCGGTAAACTTTGATTTACTCTACTAAATAAATAATCATGTGATTCGGCAAGAACACGAATTAATATAGGTTCTATGCTTTTTATTCTTAATCGGTGACACCCCGCTGGTATATCAATATAGTAACTTTTTTTTTCAGACAATAGATTAGGTCTATTTTTTTTATAAAAAACTTTTGAATTAATTAATAATGATTCATGCTCAACAGTTCTAAAAGGTGCAGTATTGAGCGTGATATTATAAAAATACTTATGGCTACGCGACATTTCTGCTGGATTGACTAAAAACTGGCTATCTATTCGTAATTTTGTAGGTCCGTACACCGTGGACCAATAACTATTATTTTTATCTACTGGCCAAAAAACTCTTGAATCTTTTTGATTAAAGAGTCGGTAGGATAAATAACTCTTTTTACGTTTTATTTCATTTTTTTCTTCAAGACGACACTGACATTCTTTAATTTTATTATTGCAAACCGATTCGTTTGAGTAGTATTCTGTTGCATGAGAAATTTGTGTGGCAAATGGTTCTGAACGAGGTACCTTTTCATCTCTAAAAGTGAATATAGATAATTTTGCACTTTTATTTTTTGTATTTTTGGCAGGCAGCCAACTAATTTTAATCCATTGAGGCTCTGAACTAATTCCTGACAAAATATAATCATTAATATTCTCATCATAAAATAACTTTTCTTCTGCCCATGCGCCTTGGCCATTACCAACAGTAACAAATAACTCATCCATTGCTATGGCCTTACTTTCTTCATTCACAAGGTTAATTCTCAAAACTTGTTTTGGTGGCGTTGGCATAATATATGAGCAATTTGGCTTGATTAAAATTGAGTTAACACGTTTATTGCGGTCCACACTCGTCTTCTCACCGCATACTTGATAAATATGTGTATCTAAATTATACCACCTGGCCTCTGATGATTCAGAAAAAAACGCACTTTTATTAATGGAATGATACAATTGGCCATTCACAGACAATGAAGTGACAATAAGAGTAAAAATTAATGTCAATTTATTCAACATAACTTAAGTCTTGTATGCATAAAGCTAATTGTTCAAATAATTTTTCATTTTTTAAAACTAACTCACGATATCTCTTGCTCATTTCAAAATGAACAAACAGCGACTTTCCATTTAATTTACTTAAGCTACTTAAAATATTTTTAGTGCCTCCTAACTCAGTCACTTCAGAGGGAAAGGAAAAGACTTGTAATCCACCACTTTTATTTTTTAAACATTTGCTTAACTTCTTTACTCTTTTACTTTGCATATAACTACCGGAACTAATTATAATATCTGCATTTTTTCCTTTTATGGTCTTTCTCTTTTCTGAAGCAAACCCATGTAACTGAATTATGCTCCCCTTAGGGTATTCGTTAATAAATTCTTTACTAAGCAAGAACAAAATACTTTCCTTTCTTTTACCCAAATCAAAATTAACTCCAGAGTGTTTTTTTAATTGTGTTTTATTGTTGCGATGCACACTATTTTTAAATGAAATACGTGGGTTTATTTTTTTCTTAAGCTTTTCTAGCAAAGCACCAGTACCCTCGTCAGACCAAATATGCGGAGCCTGTATGAATAAATTATTTTTGCTTTTGCCAAGCTTCACATCAAAATGACCTTGAGTTTGCTTACCTCTAACTATTATGTAATTTGATGTTTCTTCAACATTAAAGTTTATAGGGGCACAAAGATGTTCAATTTTAGATAATTTTCCTTGAAGAATATTTTGTAAATCTCTTGCACAGTTTTTTTTATTGAAGCTCAACCCTCTAGCCCCACCACAAGACGAAACTACAAAAAGCAATATAATAGTACCAATTAGTACGGATATAAATTTGTTATTCATGCATTTCTAGTTTAATACTTTTTTTCACTGGAATTAAGCCTTTTTTAGCTATTTCTGCCAAAGTTATATATGCTTCATAGTTATCGACTAAGTCTAACTCTATAAAGTACTCTCCAGGAGGTAAATCAGCATGAAGAGGAATGGAAAAGCTTCCACCTTCTTGCACAACACCTAAGTCGTTATATAGTGGGTAAAGCTTTTGAGTTGGGCTTAATTCCCATTGCCTCTCGACTAAAGACCAATCCGTAAAAGCCAGACTTCTTCCTCTTGAGCTTCGTATAATTTTTCCCTTCAATTTAATTTTACCATTAGTAGTTGGTGGTAAGTATAGCTGACCAACCAAACTCATTTCATCCCAGTTTCTTTTTGTAACAAGAAATACTGCTTTTCTATTTTTTAAACTAAATATTTTCTTTTTAAAAGACAAATTACTTTTTACTTTACTATAGTTAATCCATGCTTTAGATTTTTTATTAGTCTTGAGTAAAATCTCTTTATCGCCAGTAAAAATTTTTGGCAAAACTATAGTTGTTTTATTATGTAATGCAACTTTGCTATAAACTAGCTTATTATCAATAAAAAATTGAATTTTATTAGGCAGCTTATTGGTTACAATATAGACGGAAGGAGAAATTTTAATTTCTTTTTTTGCATTTGAAAATTTCCACGATAAAGCTTCATTGACTGGCAACCTAACAAAACTATAAGAGCTCGCAGGTAGTTTTTTATTAATATTTTCACTCTCTGCAAGTACATATTTTCCTAGGTTACCTGTTTCTGGTTGAAATGATTGAGATTCATATTCGTGCTCTACAATATATTCTTTCCTCTCTGGTGGTTTTCGCTGTAATCTTATCGACACTTCACGTTCAAAATTGAATAAGCTATCATAATTATGAGGGGCAACAGGGTACCAATGGGGTATTCTCTCTGAGTCAAATAATGGCTTATAATAATCTTCAGGAATGCGATCCATGGTTTTTAAACCATATGGCCTTGAATACCCTTTAACAAAAGTATTTGAATCCCCGTATATTTCGGCAAAGTGACTTTCAACGGGAAAGTAAACAACATTGTCATGGGCAAAGCTAATGTCTTGAGCCTCTTCATTATTCACTCTATTATATTTAGAGCGAAGAGAGTTAGTTTTTAAGTCTACCGTCTTAATCAGCTTCTTATCTCTATTGAAAATTTTCATCTTAACACTAGCCACAATACTCTCTTCACTTTTAACTGTAGCCGTATATAAGCTAAACTTATATGGATTAGGCTCCTTTCGTGTATTAAATATTTTAAATCTAACTGGCTCATTAAGATCTAACCTGAACAGCTTTTTATAGCTTGCCTGTGATAGAACCTCTATTCTATTATTAAAAACTTGTCTTGCCTCAGCAAGAACTACTGAATCGCTACATAGCTCAACAACACCTGGCTTGATATTTTTTTCAAGAGACTCCATTCCTGTTATATCTATTGACTCAATTTTATTCTCGTAACTTTTTCTACCAAACCACGACATTCGAAGAGTTGTAGCTTTTACCTCAGAATTTTCATTAATTTTAAAAGAAAATTTAACTGGGTGATCTTCTGTTAGAGAAGTAATTGTCATGCAATGAGTGGGATCTATTCTAACAAAAGAGCTTAATAAGTATTCTGGTTTAAACTTTTCAACATATGTAAAGAAATCAATATTTGGATCAACAATAAAATTTTTCTGTATAAAGTCTATACCTGGCCGCCCAACTGGGGCAACTGTCTTCCACTTTTCATGTGTTAGGTTAAATTTTTCACGCTCACTAAATAACTCATGTCGATATAAATTACTAAACTCAGCAAGCCTCTTACGCTTAATGGGCATACGCTCCCACTTCATATCTATTTCACGTTCATCCACTTCCTCTGAATACTGCAGTCTAGCAACATACTCTTTAATTCTGGGGTCTCCTGAGTTTAGTCTGACTCTAACCTGAGCCTTACTTAAGCCTAATCTATAGTTAAAAAATAAAACTTTTGCACCATAAGGGATTAGCTCACCGTTATCGTATTTAAACCTTTTCTTTGCTAATTCAAATTTATCTTCTGCTAAGAATGTATTCATATAGTAGTCTCGAGCATCAATAACGACTTCATCTCCAATAATCTCATATTTAATAGAGTAATTAACATTTAAAGGATACTCCCTAGCTTCGTTTGTAAAGATAGGTCGAACAACAAGTCTTGCATTTTTTAGTATAGCAGGTAAATCAAAAACTAAATCTCTGTTATTTTCTAATTTATATATTTTATACATAGGATTAATTAAATTAGCTTCTCTTTTTTTAACAGCAAATTTTCCTATAATAGTCTTTTTGTTGGCCACCAAAAAAGTCAAAATAGAAAGAAATAAACATATAAATAATACCGTTAACCTTTTTCTCAATTGTCACCTCTAATAAGCCAACCCTTACGACCTTTTATATAAGAAGCGGGAGTGCGAAATTGTGGCAATTCCTTTTTTTCAATATTTTCACTTTCCATAAATGAACTTAACATATTAATAGCAGCAACAACTTTATTATCTTTTGCAATTATGAGGTGAGACTGCAAGGACTCTGTGTCCTCAATAAACTCATATTTATACTCACCCCATTCTCTAAAAATTTTTGCAAGAGCTACAATATCCTTAGATTGAAGATAATCTTCAACAGCCTTTTTCATGAACAGAGGTATGCCCTCACTACTCATTTCACGTCCAGATAAAAATGATTGTAACGTTTGATTTGTTTGAGTAATTTCAAGATTTGTTAACATTTTCTTTAACAAAATCAAATTTTCTCCACCATTAAATACAGTATCAAAACGAGGCGACAACCAAAGAACAATAAAATCTTCAACTTCACTTTGCTTGGTATACCTTGCCTGTGCCGAAGGTCCAACTTCATATCCAGCTGTTAACCGCTCTCCCTGAACAACATCATACTTAAAGCCTAACTGATTTAAGGATGAAAATAAATTTTCCTGATAGTCACCCATTGCTTTTTTTTGTATTCTCCCAGACTGAAAAGCTACTAATATATCACTAACAGGATTATCAATCCCTGGAGTATAACTGAAAGTTCGAAACTGCACAGGAATATACGAGCTAATTGATCGGCGCAAAAATGATTGATAAACTAAGTTAAATACCGTCTGTTTATTTTCTGCTAGCAACACATCAGATTTTTTATTATTATTCGCCAAAGCATGTGCCCCTGGAAAAAATAAGGCTCTTGGCCTTACACTTTGCTCTAAAAAAGATGAAAATTCTAAAGTTAGCTTTTCATACATTGCACGTGGGGATAAAAATACATAATCATTATAATTATCAAGCCTAAACACATACTGCCCCCAATAGTGATTTTCTTTGATATGCTGATCTCTAAAAACCAAATACTCACCAGTTTTGGTTGTTAACTTCACAATCTCCATATTGACAGTTTTAGCACGAGCATTAGCAATTTTTAGCCAGTAATTATTAAATTCATTCGTACCTGTTTGTAAAAATTGGGTAATATGAGAAAGGACCTCTTGGTCTAAATACCTAAGCTCAGCTGGAGATGGTTGTTGATATAAATTTGTTCTGATACCAGCAAATTTTCTCTTAGTAACATATTCATCCTGTAGATAGCTAGATATATCATTAAACTTGAGCTCTTTTGCTTTTGATTGCTCTAGGTTGTAATAATGTGTCAAGAATTTCTCGATATTACTCTTTTTTAAATAGAATTCAGCAAACCCCTTGGAAACATCTATTCTCAGCCTTTCTTTTACCTTTGGTAAATTCCATACAAATTGAATATCTCCAAACAAGTTAGATAGTAAATCTGAATCTATTCCTTCCGGCATTTTTGTTCGCATCCATAAACTTGATGTGCTTTTATTTACTACATTATTTATCTTTACTAATTGGCTCTGAATAAGTGTGGTGTCTTCATGTAGCTGTAAAACATTTTTTTCAGACATAAAGTAATGTATTCTTGATAATATATAATCCTGTCTAAGCCTAGATGTGGTAGTGTCAGTCACTAAATTTGGCCTACTTATAGATAAAAATTTTGCCTGAGTTTTTTCAAATAAATAAACCGCTGACTCATACACTCCCTCTCCATGAAGTGGCTTTGGAATTTCAATCATTAATGATACTTTCGCCTGAGTATTAATTACATACACTCCATAATTAACAGACTCGTCGCTTGGTGCCACAATTAAATACTTCGAGTTTTTATAAATTCTATAACCCAATTTATCAAAAATTTCTTTTCCCCTGGCAAAGGTATCAGAATTTAAATTTTGGGATGAATTATATATATATTCTAAACCAATTGAGAAATCCTCCGCAAGAACAGGGCTATCCTCTCTAGTTGTTACAAAATGCTCATTGTACAAAAATACCTTAACTTGAGTCATAAACTTACGGAAATCAGTCGACACCTCTTGTTGATAGTTAGTTATAAATTTTTTACTGTCACCAATAGAAGGAAATATCCATTTATTAAAAACAGTAAATGAATAGCCAATAACCATTGTGGTCATTGCCACAACAAAAGCTGTACTCATTGTACAAACTGTAATTCGCTCTATGATTTTTTTATCATGCATCTTTATGGCCATTAAAGTGGGCAAAAGATACCCAAAGCCATAAAAATCTGTAACTTTGACATCAAAAGCAAAGTACATACATATAAAAGCAAATACATATTTATAAACGTAGCTAATATTGAAGAAAACAAGTAATTTTCTTGCTCCTTCTATGTTTGTTTTTTTAAAGATAGGTAACTTTAAAAATTTGTCTGCGAGAATATAAATAATTGCACACTCTACAAATGAGCTTAATATTTTATGAGGTTGATGCCATTGCAGTGCCAGTAAAGCTGGAATTAGAATTCCATTATACTCCCAGCCGTATTTCAAGTTAAACCGAGAAGAAAAGAAGGCAACAGCCAGTAATATCATGTATGACTTAGGACTAGAGTCAATATAAGTCACTACATCTTCGTAAGCAAAAGATAAATTCGCAATTGAGAAGTTTGTATAGGGCATTAATATAAATTTAATAACTAAGAAAGTCAGTCCAATTTGTGTACTCAATGGTATTACAGATTTAACCCAACCTAATTTCCACATAGCATTAGCCGTTAGTGAAATAATTATTAGTCCAACAGTATAAAGATTATCTGAAAAATCTATATTCAGTTGGAAATTTTCTTGTAAAAATACTGATAAATCTGGAAAGACAAAAACACCAAATAAAACCCTGACAACTACACTATACAGAACTATCAGAAAGAATCGGTCTCTACCAAAGAAACTACACCAAAAACCTTTTGCTGATAATTTTTCAGAAGTAAAATAGGCTAATAAATATGTAACTAGACTTTCCACGATAATAGCTACTACAACCCATGGTTTTACCACCAGTAAGGGCGCTAAATATCCTGAAACTACAAGCCCTGAAAATACCCAGCCAAATCGCAAATTAAAAAAACACGAGAAAAAAACACCAATCCAAACTGTAGTTATTACAGAGTGCGCTAAACTACCAGGGAATATATTAAGTGGAAATATATCCACTGCCCTCCCCCTTAACTAGCTTTAGCCTTAGTTAATGATAAATTATTAAAACTTAACTTAAGACAAATCCCCTTGTTAGGTTCATTAATCCAATTCGATGTAATTCCAGACTTTTTTGCATTCTGCATGACTAAGTTTAAATTATAATAGGATCCAGATTTTAATTTTTCTTTTGCAACAACTAGTTCTGGGCTTTCCACAAGTCCAAAGCCTGAAGATTGGAAATTTAAATCTATGCGGTCACCAACAACATCACAAGAGACTTCTAAAACGCTGGCCGCATGTGCATCTTCAATTATTACTTTAAAGGCTTCAATTATTAAATGTTTCAACTCTGTAATTGCAAGTAATACTTCAAAATCTAAAGAATCTTTTATCTCATAAGTTATTTCTTTTTCTGCTAATTCGTTTTCAAACTCCATAAACATTAACGTTAAAAGCATATCAAGTCTAATTGGATCATAACTACCAGACTCTACTGACTCAACTGATAAACTTGACTCTTTATTTTCAGCCATAACAGCTTGTGGCCTTTCTGCTGTATTGACTAGCTCTAATAGGATTCCACTTACTTTGGAACCGCCAGAAATTTCGAAACTTTTTTCACCTCTATTATACGTTGGGCTAAGCTTTAAATCAAAACTAACAGACTCTTTATGGTCTTTGCGCCACGAAGGATGAAGTATAAGCACACTTGGAACAACCATAGAATTATTATCAACCAATAAACCTTGATATATATCTTGGCACGCTTGAATATTTAAGCCCGAAATTTTGCTAATTAAAGTATTTATATTAATATCTGTAATATTTATTTTAGCTTGCTTCATTAGCGCAACCATTGCATCATTATTCTGTTTAAGTTCCCCTAGAGTATTAAAAAATGCCGTTGGATTACTAATTCTGTTAGAATACTCATTCAAGGCCTGTATTTTCTGCCCTAAAAACCTAAAGTTAGTCTCTAGTATTTCTGGCCTATATTCTAAACTACTTTGACTATTAAAAGACAATGTAGAATTAGTATTTGAATTTTGTAAATGGTGCAAAGGCACCAGTAAATTATTTGTAGCACTTTTTAATAACTGCTCAAACCTATAAATTTGATTACTTTCAATTGGATGCTCTAAAATGAAAATTAATGCTCCATATGTAGCTTGGTCCGTTCCAAGGCTGTACCAGTATACTGAATCATTTTTTTCAATTAATGACTTTTGAGGAATTAAAAATAAACTTCTTGATGCCTTTAAACTTTTATACAGCTGACTCCTCTTGTCTACCGTATCAGCCACAAATAGCTTTTCTGGTATTTTATGATTAATTATTGATTTAATACGATTCTTACAAGATACAATTTTAATTTTCTCTATTCCTGTAGACATGGAGATCATTTCTACTTTTTTTTGCCAAAACTCACTTTTAAAATATGAACGTTCATTTTCGTGCATTGACTTTAAATAAGTTTTCATTTCAAATGATATATCTTTAATAATAAGTTCATTTCGACGTTCACAAAAATTAGAGTAAAGAATAAAGCTTAACCATTGAACACTAACGAACAAGTGAACTGGTAACCAAAAGCTACTACTTTGCAATAACTGCCAGCTCGCAAATACTTGCAGTGAGCTTAAAAGAACCATAAATGTGAAATTCCAGCGACAGCTTACTAGCTCACGAAGAAACAAACCACAAAAACTAAATAGTAATATCAAAAAAGCTAATGAGAAATAAGATAGCTGTGTTACTGGCTTTTCATTGTAGATAGTATCAGTAACGATTCCCCAAAAATGAGCTTGAGAAATGGCTTTAGTCACACCGGTTAGTGGAGTCGACACTCCTGGCGAAAAACCACTAAGACTGGGCCCAAATACAATTACTTTCCCTTTTACCACTTCCGGAATTGATGAAGCATGAGTCATTTCTCTTAAGTTCATTTGAGCAATCCTGTGATCACTTTCTATGAAGTTAATATCAAATGTTTTATTTTGATTAAATACCTGCTCCCTATCAAGTTTTTTTGATATTACGCTATCAATTGTTTGTAATGAGACCTGATGATTTCTTTTATCAAATGCATATAGAGAGTTATTATCAACCGGAGTTGTTTGCGGCCTTGTCCTCTGAACTTCACTTCCATAAGGCCAAGGGTCAGCAATAGCCCAGTCAGATGTGTTGTTTTTAATGACTAGGTGTAGTTCTTTGTCATTAAGTATTTTTCTAGGTAAACCAACTAAAACTTTGTCTCTTAACTCTTGTGATAAATCATTAAATACAACTGGAAAAGTAAATACAACATACTCTGCACCAGCCTCGTCTAGTTTTTCTATAATATTTTGCCAATATTTACCGTCTAGATTTTTTATTTGCTGATGCTCAACATCAACTGACAAAACCTTTGCCTTCTCTCCTTGCCAACTAGAAATTTTAGTTATTCCAGTATATATCTGTGAGTCTATTGCTGAAAAATACCCAAAGTAACTAAGAAGAAAACAAATAACAGCGGAACTAATTCCTATTACTGGAATTCCGTTTCTTTTGGAGAGAATTGTATTCAGTAGTCGATTAACTTTTGTTGTTCCCTGAACCATATATGGATATCGGCAACCTATTGATTTAAATAAACTAATTCGTAAATATTCTAGACTAGTAAATTAGTTTAATTACTATGACTAATGTCTTAATGACAATATATTTGAGTCTCAATATCAAACAGGAATTTG
Source organism: uncultured Bdellovibrionales bacterium (assembly GCA_938001965.1). GTDB lineage: Bacteria > Bdellovibrionota > Bdellovibrionia > Bdellovibrionales > UBA1609 > JAHDIR01. The sequence continues at coordinate 14,624 of CALLBC010000129.1, forward strand.
ATGCTTTTTTAACATTTCAAACAAATTTTCCATACACTTGCTTGTTAGCCTTTAGGAAGTAAATAAAACCAAATGGAGGGCTATTTTTTGCTATTAAAAGGAATTAATACGACTTTACTTTTTATAATATTAACAACCTTAATGATAGGTTGTTCATCTGATCGATCAAGTAAGACCGGCAGTGATAAACCAAAGTCTAGTATTAGGGCTCCGCAAGAAACTGAAGTTTCAAATGTGCAATTTAGTAAAGCAGGAAGTACTAGCTTTGATGTGAGTTCATCAGATAGTGAAGGAAATGTTATTTCCTGTGATGAAAATGAACTTTCCGTTGAATTAGAAATTTCAAGGGATGGTACTGATGATTCATTTGAGTCTATATCACAAGAAAATATTATTGTGGACTGTAACGTCAGAGCCACAAGTGATATAGCATTAGTTTTAGACAATAGTGGCTCAGAAAAAGATCATATCCAAGATATAATTGATGCCTCAAGTAAAATGGCTGAAGAGATTCTTGGCAATGGTGGAAAAGTGAGTATGACTCGAGTGAGTACAAACTCAAAGGTGATAGGTTCTTTATCAGATAATATCAGCGAAGTAAAAGGAGCCATAGCACAGCAAAAAACTGGCAATGGCTGGACATCTTTGTTTGATGGCATGAGACTTGGAAATGAAACTTTAGCTAACTCAGATGCTGCAGAGATTTCAAACAAAGAAGAATTAACATCCTTTTGTGAGGCTAACCGTAAACTCGGAATGGTTGTTTTTACAGATGGCCGGGAAAATAACTCCAATGATGAGAAGTCATATCGTTATGACTTTGTAAAATATCCAGGTGATGGAATTAATACATCACTAGATGATCTTAAAAAGCTAAGAGTAGGAAATGTAACTACACCAATATACAACATTGGAATGGGACCTGATGTAGATCATGAGTTGCTTTCTAGTCTGTCAAAAGAAACAGGAGGACGATATTTACATATTCAAAGTAGAGAGCAAATACCTAATGTATTTGAAGTTGTAAAAGATTACATCTCTACTCCAAGCCAAGTTTGTGCTAAATTTTCTAAAAATATCTGTGGCTCTCGAAAACTCAAAATGAAGTATAAATGGAAAAGTCGTAAAACAGGAGAAAGTATTGAAAGTAACGAATCAGAAAAAATTGTTAATGTGCACATACCGTGCTCAGGCGATACTGATACTAACAATGAAATTGTCGAAGATGACTCAAGCAAAGAAGAACAGATCACAGACAGTCTAGCCACGACACTTGCATACCCAAATAATATCTTTACTGACAATAGAACTACAAAACTATATTTTCCACCATTTGATAATAATAATGGTAAAAAAGAACTTTTAGGAGTTGTCCTCTACTATAAACTGAAAGGCTCTAGTAAAATTTTAGCAGCAAACTTTGGACAAGAGGCTTCGGAATCAGCCATAGCTCAAGTCATGCAAAATGTATCCATTAATGGTACTTTGGGTAGCCGTAGTTGGAGCTTTCATGAATCGGTTGATGATAGCTCAGAGTTTAAAGGTTTAAATACATCAAACGAAGAAGAGATTAAAAGTTATAAAAATGGAATTTCAAATAATAATATAGGGTCGTTCAATAAAACTTTGGAGCTTTCTGGAAAACATAGATTCTTATCACAAGACTATACTGCTTTTAAAGGCTATAGACCCTATCAAATAAATATTACCCACAAGCCATATATGAAGATTGAAGAAGGCTCCGATCCTGATATGTTTTACGATTTAGATTTTCGTGTCTCAGGCGATGTACGGCTTGCTTACCAGTGGCGAACAGTGGAAAAACCATATATAAAGTTTTTGGATAAAGGGCTTGAAAGTGCGATCCGAGCAAAAATCAGTAAAAGTAGTGGTAACATTTATATGGAAGATGTTGCCGACATTACCAGCCTTAATATCAGCAACAAGTCTATAAGTAGCCTTGAAGGTATTCAATATTTAAAGAATCTTACGACTTTAACTGCTAGTAGAAATAAGATCTCTGATTTGACCCCAATAAGTAAATTAACAACCCTCAAAAGTTTAAGTATAGATAGAAACAACATAGACGATATAGGAGCATTGAGCTCATTAATTTCATTAAATTATTTAAACTTAAATACTAATAAATTAACATTAATAGATAGTATTGTTTCACTCACAGACTTAACATCCCTCTATATAGGCAATAACAACATTGAGGATATTTCTGTATTAAGTAAGCTGACTAAAATGAATAAACTTGGCATAAATAATAATCCTATCACCAACATTAATTCTGTGTCTGGGTTATCTGAACTGACATATTTGTACATGAATCAGATATTATGCGAATGTGACTTGAGTTTACTTGAAGGCTTACAAAAACTATATTACTTAAGTCTTAGTAGTAATACGATTATTAACGATAAATACTTAACACTACTACCAGAGTTAAAAAGGTTAAGTGTTACCCAAATGAAGTCATTCAACTTTGAAGTCCTTAGCTATTTAAAACTAACACATTTATACCTTAGCTCAAATAAGCTAACACATCTGAACTTTTTAAAAGGGCTTTCTAGTCTTCAACAACTCTTTGTTGGTAATAATTTACTCGACAAGAACTGTCAGCCTGTTATCTCTTCATTAATTGGGCTAAAACGTCTATGGTTAAACAACAATAATTTTAATGAGGGAATTGACTTAAGTAGCTTGGCTAAACTATATGAAATCAATCTTGATGGAAACGGAATTGAAAAGCTAAACTTAACCCTATCCTCATCTAATGTCATATCAAAATTATGGCTACGCCATAACTCATTATCTGAATTAAATAGCGTAGAGTATTTCTCACACAATCTCACACATCTTTACTTGGACAGTAATAATTTTGAAAATCTAAACAGTCTAGAGGGACTTGAAAAGCTAATAAAACTATATAGCCGTGATAACCTCTTAAATTCAATAGATACTGTCAAAGGACTACAAACATTAACCCATCTCTACTTTGACCGTAACAAAATTAGCGGGCTTGATGCATTATTGAATTTAAATAACTTACGAGTTGCCCGACTATTTAAAAATTCTACAACTTGTAGTGATCAAAAAATACTTGTAGATATGAAGTATGCTGGAAAGATTGTCTCATACTCTAATCTCAGTGACTGTGAGTATCAATACGTTAAGGACAAGCCACCCGTAGAAGAAAAGCCAGTAGAAGAAGTTAAAGTTGAGTACGGTGAATCAACAGTACAAAAATTTATCACCGGCAACTTATTCTTGAACTTAAATTCTTCAAATAATTATTTTACCGAAAAAATTTCAGAAGTGATAAAAATTGACCCCTTTAATGATGAAAATGGAAGTTTAGAAGTTTATGAAATAAGCGTAAAAGTATTTGCCGGATCAGCACTACAGTCTACTGCTCGAAATTTCGAAACAGATAGTCTTAGCAAAATCACTTATCACACAGGTAGCCACCTTAGTGTTGACTTTATCAACAATCAGCTAAGTACCTTTTCAAAGTCTGATACAATTTCTGAAGAGTATTCTATAGACTTAATAAAAGCCTCTAACATAGAACAATACAATGCTTTTTTGGATTCTGACGGCTCTGTAAATAGTGATTTATTTCCTAGCGTTAATGATGAGCAAGAGATTATCTCTGAGTACACTGTTTCTGGTGATGAACTAGCCACATGGTTAAAAGCAGAAAACCTAAGCATTCAATACGCACAAGAGTTTAAAGCCGAGAGCCCAGCCAATATTTCTCCTAATTTTTCAATTAATATAAACGCAAATTTAAGTGGAACACTAGTGATGACTTATAAATACAAAAAGAAGTAAGGCCAAACACAAAAGGTCTCTCTCAACTGATTGAGGCCTTTTACTTCTTTTTCTCAATTTAAGATAAAAATAACTAAATTTTATAATTTTTTGCCAATCTTAACACAGCTTTTTAATCCGAAAAATAAGTTGTGATGAAACTTGGAGGAAAAATGTATAGACAGAGCAATATAAAATTATCAGGTATTTCTATAAGTATTTTATTTTGCATATTAACAAATTTTAGCAATGAAGTTCTCGCTTATGACTTCACTCAAAGTCGCTTGAGTATTATCAATGAAGCTGGAAGGAATGTAGAAAGTAGCCGGCCACTTGGCCGACGAGTTTATAGATTAGGAGTAGATTATAGTCTTATGAAAACCAAAGAAGACCATACACTTATTAGCCCACAAGACACTCAAGTAATAAGTATTGGTGGCGCTTACGGCATAGGAATACATGACACTTTAACAGTGGGTATTAATACTTTTTCAACTAATAGTATAATGCCAGAAATGAAAAGCCGTGGCATTGGTGATCTGGAAGTGGGTTACTATCACCGGTTAAATAGTGCTGGCCTCAGGAGTTCATGGAGCTTTGGATTAGTAGCTACACTTCCCACATCAGACAATCCCCACTATTTTGGTGGCAGTCACGCTAGTTTTAAAGCACCAATAGTATTTACTAAAAATACCTATGGAAAAAAAATTAATTTACAATTAACACCAACTTATAGACAAAACGACCTCATTGGCGACTATCCTGTTTCCAGTGGGATTGGCTGGGGAGCAAACTTAGGGTTAAATATTCTCCCCAAAGTTAGCGTTTTTGCCGAGGCCAATGGTGAGTATGGGTTAGAAAAAGAAACTCTTAATAGTTATGGCCAAGTGTCTTTTGGTATTTCAACAGGAGGAGTAAATTCTGATTGGTTTATAAAAGCTGGAGCAACTCAAGATATTTACAGAAACAGTACACAACGGCAAACAAAGTTATTTATTTCTTTAAATTTTGATATGAACAAAACAACGAAAATTGATAAAAAAGAGTTAGCTTTAGATTGCTTTCCTTCAATTCCAGAAAACATTGTGCTCAACTGGCCTGAACTACCAGAAAAGATATTTGTTTTAAATTTTGATAAAGTTCACTTTGATACAGATAAACACAATATTAAGCCAGAATACTATGCAATCCTGGATAAGGTTATAACAATTCTCGAAGAACATACCGAAATCAAAAAACTTAAGATCACCGGACATACGGATTTGCGAATGACATATGACTATAATGTTGCACTTTCACAGCGTCGTTCTAATAGTGTTTACCAATACCTCATTGACTCAGGTATAGACCCCAATCGACTAGAAATAGAGTTTATGAGTTATATACACCC
>CALLBC010000130.1 GCA_938001965.1 uncultured Bdellovibrionales bacterium
CTTTGAAAAACGACTTTTCTTTTTGATCATTTTACCGTCTTTATTTCTTTTTTGAACCACCACTTCAAAATATTTCTTTCCATTATGGTTATATTCTTTTAAGCAATAGTATCTGCCAGTATTTAACTTAGACATTTAAGCCTCCTTCTTACGAAGAAGATTTAGCAAATCTTCTAAATTAAACCTCAAACGCTTGCCAAGCTTATATGATTTTACCTGATTTCTATGCACCATTATACGTAAAGCATTAGGTGAAACAGATAAAAACATTGCTGCTTCGCGGGTAGATAATAAAGCACTAGCTATTCGTTTATCAATGAACATGACTTCTTCTTTATTTAAAGTCTTTTCCTTATCTAAATTTATTAAATTATCGTCAAATTGTCTATTGTTTATCTTGGTTGAGGTCATGAGTAATGTCCTCCTTAAAACCACCTCCAGAGTGGGCATTAGAATCTTTCACAGCTTCAACATCAGTAGCTTCTTTAGTCTTAGCTTTTACATTCTTATTTGATGTTTTCGCTCGAGGCTTTTTAAGTAAAGCCTCTGGTAAGATCTCAGCTAAAGACGCTATGCCGCCTTGCTTCTTTATTTCTTTAACTTTTTTTCTAGCTTCACTCAGTACAGACTCTAAATCGTAAAATTCAACTTCCATTTCTTTAAAGTCTTTTTTCTTAAAATCCATAGATGTATTTAACAGTAGATAATTAATAACCTGACCACGAGTTACTTTTATGTGGTCAGTGTTATTTTCAATATCAACCATTAGTTTGTCTAGCTTAATACTTACTTCCTTTTTCAATGATACAACTTCATATCTTTTTTTAGTTTTTTTCTTTTCAGTCATCATAATTTAGAGCCTCCAAGTGCTGTTCTTTTTTATTATATAAATATAATGGCCTTTAATTAATTTATTGCCTTCGATTTTGTCTGGCACCCAGACTCTTCGTACTTCTGGACCATTTAAACCTGGAATGTTCTTATCTCCAGTCTCAATTGTCTTTTTATAATTCTTAGTTTTAGACTTTAAGCTACATGATGCTAAAAGTGATAAAGTAATAATTAGTGTTAAAATAGTTCTAAATTTAGTTAGATTAATCATAAATATTTGTTCCTTTTTTTGATAAATATAATCGTTTTTGGGTAATTGGTGATATATGCCTTTAAAAACGAAATTCAGCCAATTCCAAAAATTTTGTAACCCTCTGTTTTCACAGGGTACTTCCGCCCGTCTAACATTGGGCTATATTTTGCTGGCAAAAAGGTTTCAACAGGTACAAATCCTAATAATCTACCCATTGCTTTTCCTTTATCAGGTCCCATCAAAATGTTTGCCCCCCATAATTCCTTATAATAGTCCTCGATCATAATAATATTGTGTTTATTATAAGACTTCTTTTGCTTCTCGTTTAAAATATCATTAAGCCTTTCTGCCTGCCTCATTGTTGGTACAAGCCACATTACTTTTCTAACCGAGTCAGTTAACGCATAAACATTAGAAATTGATTTATAATCGTCATCAGTCTTTCTGGACAACTCTACTTCTAATGCAAAAATATCTTCTAAATTTCTTTTCTTATCATACACACGCCAATACCCGTCAGGCCTTCTGAATTGTAGTTTTGGCACCCACTCTGGTAATGTGCTCTCCTTATAACGCCTTAATTCTTGTTCCGTAATTACTGATAAAAAACTGAGCTTCTTATACAGAAAACCCTCATACTGCACTGAGCTCAACAATAAATCATGATCTGGACAATCAGATTTAAAACCGCTTTCTTTTAAGCTAGGCAACAGCGGTTTGATTAAATTAAATCCTTTTCTCGTCAGCGACCATGCTATTGATTGTCCTGATATGTCGTGAACTGCCCTTATTAACCCTTGCTTTTTAAGTTTCCCAATAAAGTAAAATGAATTTTGGAAGTGATATTCTTTAAAAAAAATATTATGTAACGAGGCTGGCGTTGCAAGTTTCCATCTCCAAATATGCAACAGGATATCTCTGTTTCTTTTTAGTAAGTTTAAATTCTTAGCCTTCATCTAAAATAACCTCCGCTACATTTTGAGAAGGTTCCACTTCACAACTACTGTCCTCTTTTTTAATTTCTTTTTTACTAAGTACATAAGGCTGCATAATTTCCTCAGCCTCACTTTTATCTAAAAAACCTGTTTGAATTTCATGACAATCATAACCGCACTGCCATATTGCTCGACCTTTAATGGTTGGCAAATCAAATGCACGTCTTGAGTTAATCGCGGTCACACTACTTGTGATGTCTCTCATCGGATAACACATAGTTGCTGCAAGATTTGACTTTACTCTTGGGTCCATTGATTTAACATCTGGCCTTTGAGTTGCTAACATCAAATGAAACCCCGCAGCCCTTCCTTGTCTTGCAATCTTATCAATAACTCGTCTTGCTTCTTGCACGCGCTCTGCCGCTGATCCTTTTTTAATTAAAAACATCTCTGCCACTTCATCGACCACAATAATATGGCGGCCAAATTGACACTCTTTAGGATCAACTCCTAAATCTTTTAGATCAGAATGACTTTTAAGAGCTAATTCCTGTATGTCTTTACACTTAGCTTGCTTAATAAGCTTCATTCTATGCATCAGTTTTTCGTGAACCTTACTTAAGGCTGTCACTGTGCCATCAAGTTCGTCATAGACTTCAATTCGTTTAGTGTTTTCAAAAGCCTGAAACTCAAGGCCTTCTTTTAAATCAACCAAAGTGAATGTCATTCTAGGGTTATTTAAATATAGACCCACTATGGCTTGTCTTAAAAAAGTAGATTTACCCATGTCAGTTTGACCAACCACCATAAGATGAGGAACCTTACCCAAATGAGCTGTGATTACTTTTGATCTAGTGTGACCTACAACATACGTATTAGGCTTCAAACTATCTAGGCCGGTTGCCTTAATTAGCCTTTTCAGTTCAGTATGGGCGTAAAATATATCAACCGTGCCTTTTTCTTTTCTATCTTCAATGGCATCAATATGAACTTGCAATGCCCCTTCAAGAACATCTTTAGCTGCTTCAAAAGATTTCACTGGTATTTGGTTTTTTAGTAAAGTCAGTTTCCTTGCTTCAGAATCTAAAGCTCTATCTGAAATAAATCCTGGCAACTTACCTAAGCCAGATTTTAATCCAGCATTTATAAACACTTCTGTTAATGTGTTAACTAGTTTTCGCCTCAAAGCAACTTGAATGATGCCCCAAAATATAAACCCAGAAAATAACCAAAAGTTATTATAAACATGAAACCAAAATAATCGTTCAGGATAAATCTGTCCTACTTTCAACAATTGAAACGTCCATTCATGTAAGCCTAGTAATATACACACATAAGACACCACTCCAAATATCATACAAGCTTCAACTGGAATGGTTTTCAGCTTTAGTCCTGTGTATACTTCATGAACAGGAGCATAAAGCCCCTTCATAATTAAGAATATAGTATCAAATATATCTTTTTTTTGTTTTTTTGCTTCTAACATAATTAATCTCCATCAAAAATTATATAAATCTGCGCCCCTGATTTTTTAATAATCATGGGCTTTTTATTTTTTAATCCATTCATCAACTCTTTTGATAAATCTAAAGTGGCGTGAGCCGTCCCAGATAGCAGAGCATTCTTTAAGTCTGATTTAGGAATTTTAACGCCGTCTTTTACATCACTTTCTCGCAAGCCTTCAGACAAACCACTAAGTAGGTTTAACCCAACACTTCCAGCTAATCTAAAGCCGTAGTTACCTAGCTTTGAGCCTTTTAGTCCTGCCACTTTGTCACTACCATCAGCTGCCTGTGCGCTTATGGGTTTTACTGATCCATTTTTTAAAATTAGCTTTTGAAAATTCACATAAAGCCTATTTTCACTTGAAGCTCCAGTTCCCCAAAACACAGCTCCTGATGGTATTAAAACCTCCCCATTAATGATTAAACTCTCAGTAGATCTTGCTTTTACAGACCCATTTGAAGCTCCACTAACAAGTATGGCCTTAATCATACTTCCTGGAGGAATCACTTCACTGGTTGGTCTTGATAAAACTTGCGGCCCTTTGAAATACTTAGGTCTAATCACTCTAACAATAGGCCTATTATTTTTATTGACTTTGTCTCTAAACTCTTTATTTCCACCAATGGGTATTAAATAAATGGGGTTGTTAATATTACTGGTAGTTGATATAGCGATCATCTTAATATTTTTCTCATTAATATAACCAATAATAATATTTGAGCTAAAAGCTAACAAAAAAAGTAGTGAATAAATCATTGGGTGAGATTTTAAATACTTAATCCCGTTGCTCCAATTTCTCTGGTGAAAAAAACCTTTAGCCCACTGTTTAGGTATTTCAGTGGCATTTTTAATTTTAACTTCATTTTTTTTACTCATTTGATCTTCACTTTGACATCTTTGTCTTTGTCATCCCTAATGACGATGATCTCATCTCCTCTTTTTCGAACCGTAACTAAATCAAAGGCAAAACGTCTTCCATAAAGGTAAACAAACATATTAGATCTTGCAGGACTCATTAAAGCTGCAAGAGCTAAATCATTTTCCACATACTCGACAGTAAAAATACCTGAGTTGCCTAAAATGACTTTTGTTGGTTTCATTGGAAAACTTAAAATAGTTGACCGTCCTGGTGTTAATCTAATTTTTGCTACTTTTTTATCCGATAAAATAATTGTTTTTGCCTTCATCGCATGAAGTGGCCCTGCACTAAACAGGGCCACCATTAAAATTAAGATAGCTCTCATTTTCTTTTTTTCCTTTTAATCTCATTCACAGATTTAATTCTTAGACCATATGGGTTCTCCATACTTCTTGAAATTGACTCAAGACTAACGATTAATGGAAACACAAAGGCTGAACGCACTTTACCCACTGAAATCAAACGATCAGAGTCCACTAATGCTTTGCCATCTTTTAATTCAACAGTATTCACAATAATTTTTTGTTTCATTTTTCTGTGTTTAATTTCTTTTAATTCAGCTCGTCTTTTTTTGGTTTCTCTATATGAGAGCACATTTTCAATTAGCAGCTTCTCACTATCAAACCTTTGAGCCAATGCCCACTCAACAAATGCTTTAATTTCAACTTCACTGTGTTTATCTGAGGCAAGGCTTTTAACTTTACTGTAACAAGCCTTCTCAATTAAAAGCGGCGCTTTAAATGAATTTGCCACTGTTGTAAATCCAAGAAGTAACACAATAAATGATAAACAAAGTATCACTATTTTTAAGGTCTGATTCTGTGTTAGCACATCAGACCATGCAGTAATAAATTTCATAATTTTCCTTTATTTTTTAAAGAGTCGCCGTGACTCTTAATAATTTTGATCTGTTTTCTTTTTAAAAACAGGGTTTCTATTAGGTACATTGAATTCAGGCATCTTCCTGATAAATCGCCTAGCTCGTGGATAATTGTTCTTAGTCATGTTCCTAGCAAAGCCAAGGCTAGAGTTATATGCACGTTTTCCGTGAAGACTTGCTCCTTTTACAATCCTTCCTGGAGTCATAACGCTTGCGCCAACTGCAATACCACCAACATTTCCCATAAGTCCTGACAGGCCATTTTTAGTTAATGCACTTACAACTAATGGAGTGAGTAATACTGAACCTGCTAAAATCAAGTTAAAACTAATTATAGTAATAAAATTTGTTTCACTGATTTTATCCATTTCAATTAAGGCTGCACTCCAAAGAAGTGTTGAAAGCACTGACCATACTATTTTCCAAAGACTTACTTCAATGAGTGATCTAAATAGTGCTTTTGTCGCACCACTTGTTTGTGGCAATACAAAAAAAGCAATTAACAAGGGTGAAAACACATATAATAGCGTCCATGTATAAACCATGAAGGCCTCACAAATATAAACGCTGATATATAAAACAAAAAACGCAATGAATGAGATAATCATCATGGCTGAGTTTTTAACTGACACCCACGACCAACTCATATCACCCATACGATCTCCCATTTGAGATAAAACGAGTTTAAAATTGTTCAGGTCGCCAAGACGTTTTGTAATACTATCTGTCACACTAGTTATTGCATCTGTAATCTCTGGGTAAGCATGAAGTAAAAATACAGCAATGCCTGCTCGACCAATTAACGTAGCCATTGAGGGCATTCCACCAAGTGGCAGCTTAAAATACTCAAGCACAATGCCAACTATAATTAACAAGCTTATTAACCCATAAAATACGCTGACAAATATCTCATGTATTTGATGAGCTTCATTAGCTAACCATGATAAATCTGCCATTAATTAAACTTTGGCAGCGAAAACTCCAAGTCTTCTTTTTTCATGGCAACTTTAAGCTGTTTAGAACTTTCTAAGGCAAGCTTCGTCTCGTCTTTATCTCTTTTATTACTAATGGCAGCAGCTTGTGCCTGTAATTTAAGCCCTGTGGCTTGAACTCTTAATGATTCATTCATTGCCTGAAGCATAACACCCATCGACTGTGCTGTTAGTTTTTGCGCTCCACCTGGTGAAACATTATGACTGTAGTTTTTTATACGCTCACTGAGCTTATCTAAGCGTTTAGCGTGCTTGAACACATCATTATTCAAAGTAACAGCCTCAGCTATTCCTTTATCCATTGTTTTTTGAATTTCAGCGACCGGTGACTCTACCACCTTGCCATAAATTCTCTGTAACTCATTAATTGCTAAATTAATATCATCCCAACTTCTAAACACTCCAGGGTCAAAACTTGGGTTTATTTTTTTAATTAGCTTTAATGAGTCATTAATTCCTTGGTTGATCTCTTGCACATACTCAACACCTTCTTTAGCGTTATCATACAACTCTTTAAGCTGAGCTAACTGCTGTAAAGCATTAACTAAAATTTGCGCAAGGACCGCTACATCGCCGCCGAATAAATCGGCGTGCGATTTTTTCACAGGCAACATAAGTCCTGTGATCAAAAATACACTGAGTAAGAATTTTTTCATGATTCATTCTCCTTATGATTGGCCACTCCATGTGGATATTTTACAGATAGCTCTTTTAAGACCTCAAACTGAGTTTTTTCGTTATTAGCTAACTTTGATTCGTTTATTTTAGTTAAGTCTCTTGGGTCAGTCGTAGCTATCCAGTACTCAAGAGGTGAAGTTTCAACAGACACAACAGAACGGTTTTCTTCTGCCATTAAAAAGCACTCTGAATAATAGCCTCTTTTTTGAGATAAGTTAGCGACTTGAGCCATCTCGTTATCATTTAAAGCTAAAACCTGCTGCAACCTCTTACGGTCAGCTCCTTTTTGCATTAACAACCACTTAATTGATGAGTTTGGTAATATTGCTGTTGCCACTTTACTTGAAGCAATGTCATCAATGTTTTGCGTAATTGCTATTGCGCTTGCGTAGTACTTTCTAAAAGTTCTAAAAGCCTCTTCAATAAACGCACTGCCAGACTCTGTGTTAATAATTTTCCAACACTCATCCAGTATTAGAAACTTCTTCGTTGACCGATCATCTTGAAACTCTCGCCAAACAAGGTCAGTTATTAAAAACAGACAAACAGTTTGTAAATCTGGGTAAGAATCCATGCCTTTTAAATCAAAAGATACTATGTTTTTCTCTAGTTCTATAGTCGTCTCTTTATCAATTATTTTTCCAAAAGCCGTATCACCGCACCAAGCATTGAGTATCTTTCCTATCTTACTAATCTCAGGAAGAGTATTTTTTAACAGTAAATCTCTTAAATGACTCAATTTTGGTTTTGAGTTTTGATCATAAACAGTCTGAATAGCTTCTTCGATTTCAGATCGTTGCAACTTACTAAGGCCACTGGCATCAGTTTCTTTTGTCATTAACTCAACCAGACCTAGCAAAAACTTAATTTTATGACTAGAAGGCTTAGTTTCAGTTTTTGACAAATCAAATGGATTGATAGCTATATCTGTATTCACTTCTAAAGGCACATACTGGCCATCTAAGTTATCACAAAGTTTCTTATAAGAACCACCAATGTCTACAATATAAACTTTTGGATTTTCTTTCATCATTTGCAACAGCAAAGTATTAGCCAAAAATGATTTTCCACTTCCAGAGCCACCACTTATTATTTGGTTATAATTAGTTAAGTCCTGACTGAATGGATCAAAAGCCACTAAACTGCCAAGCCTTGACTTTAATAGTAAGCTTGCATTTTTATGCCCACGCCAAGGGCCGTATATTGGTAAAAAGTCAGCCAAGTTAGATGTTTTTAATCTTTTTTTCCTAATAGTGCCTCTTGCATTTGGGACTGATAGCTCTTTAAATACCTCAAAGCAAGCCACAGTTTCTTCCATGGCTTCTGTTCCTGATAAGTCTCTTAATCTTAATAAGGTTTGTGATACTTGATCTTCAAGATCATCCAGTGATGTAGATGTTAACACCACATTTAAACTCACATGAAAAACCTTTTCGCCACTTGTTACCATGTCCTCAAGCAAGGTTTCTAGGTCTTGTAATTTAGCTTCACTATCAATGTCTCTGGCTCCTTTTTTACCAGACACCATTGAATAAGCTATGCGACGGCTTGCCTGTAGTGATTCAATTTCTTTTTGCTGATTTGGCACATGAACAGACAAAAAAAGCTTAGAGGCAAATGGTAAACTTCTAAGAGCTGTACTCATTGAAGCAAAGGTTTGCTCAGGCAACATTTTTAATGAAATCACTTTATGGTGAAAATTTGACATTGAAAAATAATTGTCTTTAACACTAATGTCCGTAAACAAAATTGAATCCCGTAAATTTTCAGGATCAAAATCCTCTAAGGCCACATTTCTAGCTGGATTCCATTGATTAAATACAATATCAGCAAGATCTTTAGAGCCAATATGAGTTGTATTTAAACCAAGCGTTGATAAAGACCCCACCAAATCATTCCTAAGCCTTATTACTTCATTTGCCTCAGCGTTCATACGCTCTAAAGCCACTTTCTCAAACTCCTTAGTCTTATGAAATAGCTTTAATTTTGACATCACTTTGTTTTTTAGTGGTCTTCTTACAAATATTTTAAGCCCATGAAAAGGAAGCTGCCCACCAGCATCTAATTTTTTAAAGCGATCAACGCGCTCACTTAATAAACTTCCAAGAAGTACATCATCATTATTTTTCTTTAAATTTAAATGAGAGTTTATTAACTCATCATTGCCAGCTATTATCTCTTGTAAAAATTGAATATCAATCCCTGTGGGCAAACCATTTAATACTTGTCCAATCTGATTTGATAAAGCATTTACATCTTCATCTTTTAGACAAGAAATATCTTTTGGTACACACTCAAGGCCAAAGCCCAATGAACCATCACTAAAAAGAGTTAAATCATCCTTAAAACCCCATATTTGCAAATTTTCACTTAAAATTTGTTTTACCATTATATCTCCCTGCCAGGTGACACCCATTTTTCACTTTCACTAAAAGCACATAAGTGCTTCGGCCCCATTTTGTGCCTCAGCATATGCACTAAATAATTTTCTGGTTTCCCGCGCTTGCCGTAACGTAAAATTAAGGCAAAGCTAATCGTAGGAAGCCATACCAAAAATAATTTGGCACCAAGCTGCCCCACAGTTAAATTAAGTACAGATAACAGTAAAAATATGGCTAAGAGGTCAGGAACCTCATAACCCATAATCAGTAACTTTTTATCTAAACATTTACTCACTTGAGTTGTTTTAATCGACATACTTAGTTCACCATCCCACGCAAGAATGCAATTATGCTGGGCGCTGAAAAACCAATTATTACACCAAATATGGCAAGCTTCAGGTGAGTACGCGCATTTTCATTACCTGAAATAAAAGAAAATGCTGCGAACACAAGCCCTAGAATGGCCACCAGTGGTAGTATTGTCGATGTTAACTTTCCTTGAATCGCACTAAGAGTTGATTCCACACTGCAAAATCCAAGTGTTGGCAGCAGTGTTATTGTTAATAAAAGTATTATTGTTTTTAAGTATTTATTTTTCTTCAAAATTAAGCTCCTTTGTTATGCTCATGAATATTTTCTGGAAACAAACTCATATAGGCTCTTAAACCTAATTTTGGTAAAGTGATTTCCAAATGTTCTTTTAAGTTAAATTTAAGCTGGCCACGGCCAACTAGGTTTTCAAATCCAAATGCACTGACTTTTTTATCAAACACTAGATACTTTCCTGACTTTTTGTTATTTCTTACTAAATAAAAAGTCTTCTTTGGAAACTGTCTAAATCGAATTGTGTAATACCTGTTATTATCAATAAGTAAAGCATCACCAATATGTTCAAGCTCCGTTAGCTTTTTGTTTAAAAATTCACCCTGATAAATTCCAAATTTCAAATGATCGTAATAATATAAACTCATAATTTTGCTCCCCTTAATTTAAATAGCCCCATGGCTTTACTTTAGTTTTTTGCTCTAAGCGTCTTTCATTAAATACTCTGTAGGCCTCATGGCCTCCGATCGACAGGCTAATTGAAAATAGCCACAACATATTACAAGCCTTGTATATTTGATTAAAAATAGACTTCATTACCTTTAACCCACTTGTTTTATTTTTTTGTTTTTTCTTAATTTTATAATTGGGCATTTTTCTTGCTCCATATCTTCTAGTTCTTTCTCCAAAAGAACGGCTTCGTTATAACTTCGCTCTAAACACTCATGTGCAGTTAACCTTACTTGACTGTAGTCACAGTTAAGACAATGCGAATGCGTCTTTAGATTTTCTAATCCTTGCTCACCACAGCGCGGACAGATCTTTATTTTTATTTTATTTCCGTAATCGTTGTTCTTCATCGAACACCTCTTGTTGTTAACGTATGAGCTTTATTGCTCAAACCTAACTAACTGCATGTGCGAGAAGCGAGCCAATAACTAAAGATTAAACTATTGATATTGTTGAATTATTTTGATTGTGTTTTTGGTCAAACTTGACCAATTGGTCGGAGGTGACCATTCAATTAATGTAATCTTGAAAAAAAATATATAATTCAAACATTTAACCTGCCTACTTAACAGGTCAGAAATGACCATCTGTAATATTAAAACAAAGTTATTTTTTTGAGAATTTTATATCAACTAATACATTAGAAAATACAATTTTATACTTATAATAACTCTTGTACTCTAATAAAGATGTATTATGGTAACCGTAATTCAAAAATTCACTTGGCAATATATAAAAATTTAGCTCCAAGTTACATTTTGTATAGTCATGATGTAAAAAACCAGAACGAAGTGCCTCTGGAAACTCTTTATTACTTCTATGAAAATAACATATTGCATGTTTACAAATATATTGTTTTACAAATTGCAATTTTAATTTATCTAGAGGAACAACTATGTTTTTACTCGAATAGTCAACAATCAAGTCATAAAAAATTGACTCGTCCGTTATATCACCAGAGCTATTTTTCTTAACTTCAATAAGTTTTTCATTAATAAAATTCAAATCTGGAAAGTCTAACTTATCTAAAGAAATGTTATTTTTTCCATACTGAAACATTTCCAGAATAAAATTTTTGAAAACTTCATCACACTTTGTACTAACTTCAGAGTTACATTTACTGCAAATATTTTTAATCGGCTTAAGACTTTTTGCTCTCTTTATATTTGAAAATTCATTCCAGCCAGTTCTATTATTAAAAGAGAAGAGCTTATCTTTTTCTTTATTTTCTATATTATTGAACTCTTTTAGCAATGAGCTTAAAAAAATATGTTCAGCTGTTAACTTACTATTAGAACCACATAGAATACAGACTTTCTTCATAAAAAAAGCTCTGGGTTTAGTAATAAACTTATAATTATCCTTCCCAACCTAAAACATTTTCAACATTATGACAGGCAGCAATCCATTACTCATTTCTTCTAGTCTTAACTGATGATAACCCCATAAAGTCTTTATTATTTAATTCAATAGAAGTCATACAAATTCTCTTTAGGTAATAAAGCTAAACCCATATCAAAACATTTTTGCTGTAGCTCAGGCTCTTTTGCTGAAAAAGTAGACAAAATAGATTTGTTTTTAATATTATACTTTTCAATTATTTCTAAACCATTTGTCTGATCGCGGCCTAACTCAAAATCAACTATAAAGGCCTTATCGTTAAGGCTTTCAATTGAACTAAGGTCACTTTCTTTACTAGCATGAATAGGCTTTTTTCTTTTGTACACATCTACAAGTATACCATCCCATCTATCATGTATTATGGGGTCATCATCAATAACAGTTAAATCAGACTTGCTTTCTAAAAGCTCTACAAGGCTCATATTTGGCTTGTAGCTAAGTGGTAGTAGTAATGTCACAAAAGTACCCTCATTTACTTTAGATTCAATTAATAGCTCTCCTTGAGCCTCTTGAAGCTTTGTTTTTGCATGATGTAGACCTAGACCTTTCCCGCTGGCTTTATTGAATGAAGCTCCTTCATCAGTAAGCCTTGGTAGTAAACTGTCATCAATACCACAGCCATTGTCTTCAACTGTAATTTTAGCGGCGCTTTCAAGTTCCATTAATGAAATCTTAATATTTATAGACTCCTTATCTTTTGACTCAATGGAGTTATTTATTAAATTACTCAGCACTCTACTTAATTCAGTCTGATCTACCGGTGAGTAAGTTGTTAATGAATTTGTTTCTATATCAGTTGATATATTAAGCTCAATATCTTGGTATTCTTTTTTCTTGGCTGACACTGTATTTTTAATAGCTAATGCGAGGTTTGTATGAACATTTTCTTTTTTAGCGTCATCTTTCGGCATTTTTTGAAAACCAACATTGTCGCCATTTATATTCAATTTATGCTCAAAAACATCTTTGATCATTTTTTCAATTTTATTTACTGAGCTGCCAATTAACTCCTTACTTTCTTTATCTAAACCTTTTGAGTCATTAGCTAAATTACTTATTACTTGTAAAGGACTTGCGGTATCATGGCTCAACTGATTGATTAAGCCCTTCATTGAAACAAGAACTTTTTCATATTCTGATTTTTTTAAATAATTAATCAACCTATAAAAACCAATTAACAGCCCTGCACCAAGAAGTAATGTAAAAACGTAAAATATATTAAAAAACACTGAGTAAATTTTAACCACTAATACCAAGCCTTTGTTTTGATCAACTTCTTTGTAAGCGGTGTAAGCCAAAAAGCCTGATCTACTTAAGATGATGTCAGAATTTGCCTCAGCTATTTTATCTTGATTAATGTCAAAGCTTTCACCAACAGGGACTAAGTTTTCAAGGTTTCCTTTATCATAAAGACCTAAACCTTTTACGAACTCTGATTTTCTAAATATTCTGTGGCCTTTTGCTATTGATGACAAAATATCACCTTGCTGTATTGCCGGAGCCTCAGCCTCAAACCAATTATTGATAAACTCTTCACCTGAAGTTGAAATATAAATATCAAACACTGCGTAGGTTGTAATCGCTAAAACAAAAAATATAATGGCCGAGACTTTTTTTATCATAAACAAAGCCTTTTTAAATCACCACCAACAAATACTGGCTGATTTCTAAAATAGCATCTGTGTACAGAGGCAATATGGTCTAGGTTGTGCTCAATCACGTCATCAATCTCCAATTCAGGTAACTCAATGACTGATTGCTTATCATTTTTATAAAATACTCTTTTTTTAACTAAGTTAAGGTTTTCGTCATTAATTTGTTTCTTTCCAAAAAATAGTAATCTCTTTTCGTAAAAACTTGTTCCTTGATCATTATCATTTGAGTTTTTAATTGTAATTGAATGTCTTACTAGTTCAGATAAAGCTCTAAATATAATTTTACTGGGCTCATTTTTGTTTCCACAAGCACCACCTGAAATTACGCCACCGCTTCTTGTGAAGCAAAAGAATATAAATAATGATTTGTCAATTGCTCCATTAAATGATGGCTTTACAAGAAACATCTCTTTAATTGGAGTTGAATCGTTTACCTTCTTAAGCAAAGACTTAGTTGAATAGTTTAACTGACCCGAAAAATCAGACAATTCTAGATTTTCATGTTTATAATTAAAGTTATCCCACCATTTGGCCCAAACGTACCTTTCAATGGCTTCATTTAATGCGTTTTCTCTAGCTATTTTTTCAGAACCCCTCTGGTTATTAGGAAAGGCTGCAAAGCCATCTGAATTTTTACAAGTATTATTTTTGTTATTAATACGGTCTTCAACAAAAGCCTTACGCTCGATAAGCTCCGTTAGTGCTTTGACTGAACTTAAATATGGGTCCGTTGATAAACCAGTTGTTGCTCGCCCTGAAATGACATTATCACTGACCTCATCAAAAGCCGTCGAAATATGAACAGAGCCAATTTTAGCTAGCTCCATATTCTTTGGAAACTGATTTAGCTTTTTTAACTCATTGGTTAAATATATTAAGGTTTCTTTTGCCATCAACTAGTTCCTAACTTTAAATACTTGCCAAGGAGCCGGAGATGTAATGCCGATAAGAACATCATTGATGAGATCTTTATTCTTACTTACATAAAAACGGTTTATATGTGCATACACATTAAAAATGGCCTCATCAAAAAGGT
>CALLBC010000131.1 GCA_938001965.1 uncultured Bdellovibrionales bacterium
TCATTTGCATTTTCAAATAATCTTTCTACCTCAGCCTTTGCCATATGAGCCATTTCAATTTCACATTGTGTTCTTGGTTGGCGATTTGTTACTTCACCAGTATCAATGCCTCTTACACGAACTGAAATTGAAGAACCAAAAAAGGAATGTACACCAGGAATATCAACAAAAAAGGTATCACCATCATATGTTCTTACATATTCAACACAGTTAAAACCTTCTTCATCATGACTACAGCTACTTGCATAAGAGTGGCTTATAAACGTTATTGGTATAAGCAGAAATACTGATAACTTTGCTACTAAACTCAAGAAAGATAGTTTCAAAAGGCCTCCCATGGCTTGATCAGTTTATAGTTCATCTCATACATATAATTATTACAAATATAAATAATAATTAATCTTCGCATTAGCTAGGCGCGTTACCCTAAGTGCTAGTAATTATTAGTTTATATAAACTGACTATTTTTTAAGCTTACACAATCATAATATTTCGCCGCGCATAAAATCAACTTTTGCCAACCTCTTGAGCACTACTTTTTAATCTGTTCACATAAATACAATTAGGGTCTGTTAACCAAAAGTGTCCGAAATTAGTATTGCGAACACTAGCAAGCACTTATATTGTAGCTCCTATGTTAGACAAAAAGATGGAAATTAAAATTTATTTAATGAGTGGTACAGCCAATAGCTTTGCCATTACAAGCTTTATGTCTGAACAGGCAGCCCTTTCTCTACATGAAAGCTTTAATGTAACCAACTTAAACGAACTTGCTAAAAAATTCTGCCATATTGCTAACGTGGACGGCTTCATTATAATCACTGAATCGCAAAATAAAAATAATGATTACAAATGGATTTTTTTTAACCGTGATGGCTCGCCCGCTGAGATGTGTGGCAATGCTGCCAGATGCGTTGGGCATCTGACTTTTAAGAATCATATTGCAGGGCAAGAGCATAGCTTTGAAAGTGTTGCTGGCGACATTAATGTTTTTGTTGAAAATGAGGGTCGAGTCACAATTGGAATGACTGCAATTCAAGGTCTAAAACAAGATTTAAATTTTAGCTTTGAAGGAAATAATTTTCCTTATACTTATCTTGATACTGGTGTGCCTCATAGTGTGATTAAGTTAGATTCTCTAGACAAACTTCATTCACATAAAGTGATGGCCTCAAAACTAAGACATCAATTAGATTCAAACCTAAATGGCTCTAACGTAACTTTTTACTGTGTAAATGATGGCAAAAGCATTCAGTCAGCCTCCTTTGAACGCGGAGTGGAAGACTTCACCCAAGCCTGTGGCACAGGTGCCGTCGCAGCAGCCTACTGTCACCATTTAAATAGTTCTGAGAGCCTAATTGAGGTGAATATGCCGGGGGGCCGTGTATTTGTTGATTTCTCTAAAATTACACCTTACCTTATAGGCCCTATTAAATATAACTCCACTTTATTCCCTGAGGATATAAAAGAATTATGGACGAACTCGTATACGGCTTAAAGCTTATTGACCGCAAAAAAGAAACTGCTGACTCTGCAACTTTAATTTTTGAAGTTGGCGAAGAACTCATTGAACAATTTAAGTTCACAGCTGGGCAATTTGTAACTCTTCACTTAATGATTAATGGAAAGTTAGTTAAAAGAAGTTACTCTTTAAGCTCTGCACCTAATGAAGGTAGTTTTAATATTACAATTAAAAAAATACCCGGCGGTGCAGCCTCTGGTTTTTTAGTTGAAGAACTTGAGGTGGGTAAAATTATTCCTATGACACCACCAGCTGGAATTTTTACTTACACTGCAAAAAAAGTAACTACCGACAACTTAGTACTGGTTGCAGCAGGTAGTGGCATCACTCCCATGTTTTCAATTTTAAAAACAGCACTCCCTGAAAATAAATCAGTTCATTTAATCTATTGTAACCGTAATGAAGATAATATTATTTTTAATAACGAACTTAAAAGTCTTGAAGATAAATACTCTAATTTTAAAATTACACATGTTCTCAGCCAACCCAATAAAGCTTGTGAGGGTATTACAGGAAGAGCTGACAAATCAATTTTAACAAAACTCTTTCAAGAGATTGACCCTAAAAATGCACACTACTACATGTGTGGACCTGTTGGATTAATGGAGTCCGTTGAAAATGCAGCCAAAGACCTTGCCGTTGATCGTAAACAAGTGCACAAAGAAGATTTTAACCCAGCCATTTATGATAATGTTCCCAGCGAAGACAGCGATGATGTTCTAATTGGAGATATGGCAGATAAAGGAGCTGCAGGAAATCAAATTACAGTAGTTCTAAATGATGAAACTTTTGACCTTGAAATTGATCCTGAAAAAACTATTTTAGAAAACTTAATTGAAAAAGATAAAAATCCACCTTACTCATGTATGGATGGAGCATGTATGGCCTGCATGGCAAAAATAACAAGTGGTTTAGTTAGCCAAGATGATCCGGGAATACTCACTGAAGAAAGCATTGCCGACAAAGAAATTCTAACCTGCAAAGCAAAACTAGCAAGCAAAACGGCAACGATTAACTTTGACGATTTATTTTAGCGGGCCCTATTAAGCTTCATTTTCTTCGTTTATTTATTATTCGTGCTCAAACAAGCTCCAGCCGCTTTTGAGTCACTTCGTGACCTCAAAGCGTCAACGCAACTCCGCGCGAATAATAAATAAACGAAGAGAATGCAACTTAATAGGTAACATAGTAACTAGGCGTGCTTTTCAATAAACTCTTTGGTTTTAGCCGCTATATACATTGGGATTTCGTGACCGCCTTTAAAGTCTAAAAACTCACCCTCTAAACCTTGCTCTTTAAAAAATTCAGACAAACGCTTGGCCTCATCAAAACTTAAAACGGGATCCACTTCACCATGCGACTGAATAAAGGGAATACCTTTTAATTTACTAAAATTTGGAACCCAAAATTTTTCATCTAATAAAGCACCAGACAAAACAATTAAACCTTTTAAGACTGGGGCAACCTGAAAACTAAGTTCAGTAGACAACATGGCCCCTTGGCTAAAGCCACCTAATATCAACTGATCACCATCATTAAGAATTTCTTTTAAAAACTTTAACAACCTGTCTCTTGCTTCGTTTAAACCATTGGGCCTAACGCTGGCCAAGTCTCTATGACGGCCCTCAGCCTGAGCCTTTTCATAAGCCTCAATATCTATTGGAAACCAAGCTTTACTTTCGAACATGGGAGTAGAACCGAGGTCTAAAAAGCCATTTGGGAAATGCCAATTATACTTTGTATTAGGGTCAAAAAACTGCTTTAAAGAATATAGGTCGTTCGCGTTAGCCCCATAACCATGTAAAATTACAATATGACTTTTTGAATCTGAGTTCAAATCTTGAATTACGTCTAATCCACCAACATTTTTCATATTCATCCATCCTTATTTAGATAAATAACCTATACTTTTAACCTATTAAGAACAAGATTAATTATATATTGGTTACATCAATATCAAAATTGGTTAACCTATATATTATGAATGAGTCTGTTAACAGTATTTTAAGTAAAGCTAAAACACATATCAGCGCCATCTTCTTTGTCTGTGGATTTCTATTTGATCTAATTACTTTAAATAGAATTGACCAAGGCCTAATGCTAATTCAACAGGCTGTATTTTTGGCTTTAATCCTGGTTTTTTTATTCATTGAAATAAAAGCTAAACTTGGCGGCAAACTACCTGCGCCAGTGGCTAAATATCGAGTTTACATTCTACACTTTCTCTTTGGCTCACTGTTAAGTGCTTTTGCCATATTTTATTTTCTAAGCTCATCTGGCCTAACATCATTATTATTTGTTATTTCAATTATCGCCCTTATGTTTATTAATGAATTGCCACAATTTCAAAAATTAAACATTCCCTTTAAGGTTAGTTTATTTTCTGTTTGCTTAATTTCTTACCTAAGCTACCTGACTCCAACCATTTTAGGGTTTCTAGGAATAGGTCCACTTATGCTCTCGGGAATAATATTTTTTCTACTAATGACTTTAAACTCAGTTATATTACAAAAAATGACTGATGATAATAAATTCATCAGTAAAAATTTTACTACTCCTAGTTTAATTACATTGGCCGTCTTTTTAGGTTTATACTTTTTGAAGGTTATACCGCCGGTGCCCCTATCAATTAAAAAAATTGGCATCTACAGAAGTGTTGAAAAAGCTGATGGAAAATATATCTTAGGCCACAAAAAGAACCCATTTAAATTTTGGCAAAGTGGAGAAACTGATTTTCATTATCAAGCTGGAGATAAAATATATTGCTTTGCTGGGATATTCTCGCCGACAAACTTTAGTGATCAAGTAAAATTTAAATGGTTCCTTGAAACTAAAAATGGTTGGCACTTGAGCGACCAAGTCCCAATTAAAATATCTGGAGGACGAGATCAAGGCTTCAGGGCATTTACATATAAAAGTAATATCCAAGCCGGAAACTGGCGGGTTAAAGTTCTTACAAAGGACGAACGTGAAATTGGTAGAATTAACTTTAGCGTAACTAATGCGCCATCAAGCAACGAATTGCAAAAAGAAATATATTAGGAATAATTAAGTTATCTGCTAAACTTGATACTACTCGGATTAAAATTGGTACCGCAACGTCCAATTGGGACGTTTCGTTACAAATTTTTTCTTTATTTATATCGCCCTTACATGCACTTCGTGCATACGGGCTAACGGGCTAATTAAGTTATCTGCTGAACTCGATACTACTCGGATTAAAATTGGTACCGCAACGTCCAATTGGGACGTTTCGTTACAAATTTTTTCTATATTTATATCGCCCTTACATGCACTTCGTGCATACGGGCTAAGGATTAGAGTTTGCTGATTGAACTCTTAATTTTCTGCCATTGATATCATAACCATTTAAAGCCTCTAAAGCTTTTTCGGCATCATGATCAGTTGTCATCTCAACAAAACCATAACCTTTCGAAGTTCTATCAAATGGATCACGCACTAATTTTACCTTGTGAACTCTACCCACTTTGGCAAAAATCTCTAAAACATCATGCTCGCTCAACTGAAAATCAATATTACCCACATATAATTTTGATCCAACCATGATTTACTCCTTTTTTAGAAATTTAGTACTCTATAATTTTACGATTTGATAATTAGTAATACAAATTTCAGAGGCAAACTCTAACGATTAGCCCAGGCTAACTAGCCTTTTGAGCACTTACCTTAGTCTTTTCTAAGAGGGAATTAACGAATTCTTCAGATGTTAAAACTTTATTTTTACTTTCTTTAACATTCAAAAATCTCATTACTGCGCGAGCAATAGACCTATAAGAATTTGGATCAAAACTTTGGTCGGGCACAATAACATCTCTTACATAATCTAACTCAGAGGCCAAAACAGCAATTCCCGCCTGCTTTGCTTCCAACAATGGCAACCCAAAAGACTCAATCAACGACGGGTAAATTAAAGCCGTATGTTTTTTATATTGCATTAGTACGTCTGCATAAGTTTGATCACAGTAAACATCTATAAATTTTTCTACATGGCTTTGGCTAATTAGTTTTTCAAGCTCTTCTCTACCTTTACCAGACACTACTAATGTTAGCTTTTCTTTAACACCGTGGTAAACAAGATATTCCCAAGCTTTAATCAAATTATAATGATTTTTGTGAGGTTCAAAACTTGATACATAAATAAAGCCACTTTTCATAGATAAAGTGACATCATCAGTGGTAAAATTAAAAAATGGAGCAACAATTACAGAGGTGTTTACACAACCTTGCTGACTTAAAAGTTTTCGCATAAATTGATTTTGTACAATAAATTGGTTTGCATTTTTTTTAAAAATTTTAAACCACAATTGATTAATTTTGCTTTTTAAACTTAAATTTCTTGTTTCACTTATAAGTAATGCATTTTGATGAAATACACTCACCTTGCAAGGGAATTTAATTAGTGGTGGACGATTTGAAAAAAATAAAACATGGTCGTCTGAACCAACTTGTTTACGTAACTTTAATTGGCTCTTTAATTCGTTAACGAGTCCATGCCTATAAAAAACTGTCTTTGGACAACTTGAAAATTCCTCAGCTACACGCTCATCTAAGTTTATAAAACCATAAGAAATATTTTTAGTACTTAATAATTGACGTAACAACACTAAGCCGCCGCCAGTATTTATTCCTAATGCATGAATATGTAGCTGTTTCATTATAAGATTTATCGGAAATTTTTTAGATTAACTTAATAAAATAAGTATTTTATGTAATTACAAAAGTACTCGATTTCAAATTAAAATACTGGACCATTAACCTGTAAATTTACAGGGCTAAACGAATTTTACTATTATCCGGCCTTTAGTTTTTCTGTTTAGTAATTTATTTGAATAGTCTAATACTTGCTCTAAGTTGATTATATGAGAAGGGCTTAAAAATTTTGGCTTGTTATTCTCTGATAACTCCTTCCATATTTTTTTTCTAATATCCATTGGGCAATTATTTGAGCTAACACCCAGGATATTAACTCCCCTTAAAATAAACGGCATCACTGTTGTTTCAAGCTTATGACCACCCGCCAAACCAATGCTCGCTACATGCCCATAAATATTAATATAAGGAATAATATTTTTTAAAAGCTCTCCACCAACATTATCAACACAGCCTGACCATTTAATGGACTCAAGAGCTTTAGACTTCATATTAACTTCACTTGGCGAAATAATTTTATTTGCACCCAACTGCTTTAACCAGTCTTTAGCTTCGGCTTTACCAGTCATTGCTGTCACGGAATACCCTTTTTGGCTTAATAGTTGAACTGCAAAATTACCAACACCTCCACTGGCACCTGTAACTAATACTGGATGAATTTTATCTAAATTGTTTAGCTCCATTTTATAAACTGCAAGGGCCGCTGTAAACCCAGCCGTGCCCAGAGTGATTAACTCTTCGTCGCTTAAATCACTTGGAATTGGTAAACAGTTTTTTTCATTTAAAATAACTTGCTCAGATAAACCACCATTGTAAGTTTCTCCTAGGTTACCACCTGTTTGAAAAACTCGATCACCTATTTTAAAGTTTTCAGATTTTGACTCTAAAACTTGGCCACAGACATCAATGCCTGGAATAAGCGGAAACGATCTTAAAATTCTACCCTCACCCGTAACAGCCAAAGCATCTTTGTAATTAATACTTGAGTAAGTTGATTTAACTAAAACCTCTCCATCTTTTATGCTGTTTAAAGCAATGGTTTTAATTTCCGCTTTATAGTTTTTATTTTCATTAGTGACTAAAATAGCTTTAGGCATTTAGTTCACCATTTAGTAATTTCTCAAGTAAACCCTCACAAGCATCCTCAACTATATCAAGGGTTAACTCAAAACCATCTACACCCCTGTAATAAGGGTCGGGAACTTCGCTCACGTCATGCTTTGTGCAAAAGTCTACCATTTGATGTATTTTTTTCTCAGCCTCATCACTTGGAGATACACTAATAACATCGGCATGATTATCATCATCCATTGTTATTATTAGATCAAAGGATGAAAAATCTGACTTACTGTTGAAACCTCTTGAAATGCTCTCTAGCTTATAGCCTCTCTCCCCAGCTGCAGACATCATTCTGCCGTCAGCTGGTGAGCCTTCATGATAAGCTGAGGTTCCCGCCGAATCCACAATAAATTTATCCTTTATGTTTTCTTGCTTAATTAAATAATTAAAATAGCCTTCTGCGGCCGGTGACCTACAAATATTTCCTAAGCAAACAAATAGTATTTTAGTTTGTGACAAATACACTTCCTATTTAGATTTTAAATCTAAGGCTACAGAATTAATACAATATCTTTTACCAGTGGGCTGTGGACCGTCGTCAAACACATGACCAAGATGAGAATCACAATTTTTACAAATCACTTCTGTGCGTTTTCTAAACAAAGAATTATCCGGCCTGTAATCTACATTACCATTTTCATGGGCTTTATAAAAACTTGGCCAACCTGTTCCAGAATCAAACTTTGTATTTGCCTCAAATAGTTCTACCCCACAGCATGTACAAACAAATATGTCTTCTGCTTTGCTATCAGCATACTCATTAGTAAAGGGTTTTTCCGTCCCTTTTTTGCGAGTGACCTTATAAGCAAGTGGGCTTAGTTTTTCTTTCCAGTAGGACTCTGGTTTATTTTTTAAATCATCCATTCACATCTCCAATTTATTTATCTAATACACCATCTCTAGTCTTATATTTTAGTTTCATAATTATTTCAATATTATTCAAATTTTTAAATTATACCAAGCTCACAAAAAAATTCCGCAGTCCTCAAATACTTAGATTTTATAAAGCGCGCAGTTCTCGCCGCAGGCGAGCTGTTTGAGCACTTTGTGAAATCTAAGTATTTGAGGACTGCGGAATTTTTTTAGCAAGACTAGCCTATTTACTCTTTTAATTTAGTTATTCTTAACTTAATATAAACCTAATCTTATTTAACCCCTGACAACAGGAAA
Organism: uncultured Bdellovibrionales bacterium; assembly: GCA_938001965.1. Taxonomy (GTDB): domain Bacteria; phylum Bdellovibrionota; class Bdellovibrionia; order Bdellovibrionales; family UBA1609; genus JAHDIR01. The sequence continues at coordinate 8,483 of CALLBC010000131.1, forward strand.
CTTGTGAATTCAGAAAGCTTAAAAAATTTAATTTTAGATCGAAGAACCGTTCATAACTATAATAATAAGCCTATTGCAGATAATATTATTAAAGACGCAACTGAATGTTTTTTACACGCCCCAAACCATCACCATACTCGCCCCTGGAAATTACTAAATAGCTCGCAAGACCAAAAAGCAACACTGGCTGAATTTGCTATTGAACTAAAATCTAAAAAAAAGAACCTAAGTGATGTTGAAAAAACAGCCGTGCGAACAAAATACACTAACCCAAGCCATTTAATTATTGTCACACAAATCAAATGCAATGATGAGCGACAAGCCAAAGAAGACTACGCTGCTATTGCTTGTGCTTTAATGAACATGAAGTTATTTTTATGGTCAAAAGATATTGGTACTAAATGGTCATCAGGGTCTATTACAAGTTCCGATAAAACTTATGAATTATTTAATATTGATAAAAGTAAATTAGAAATTGTGGGTTTTTTATGGGCTGGGTATTTTGACAGAAAACCAATAAGCCCCAAAAAAGAAAAGCCAGATGAAATCTGGCTCTAACTAAAAATTTTAAATCGTACAAATAACATTATGAAATTATTTGTACGATTCAATATCTCAAGAGTAATTCTTCCCGCTCATAAGCGTATCAATTCCCCCACGGAATTTATTACCCTTTTAGCTTAAACAAACTCCCCAGTTTATTTAAGCCCCTCATTAATCCCCTATAAACAGTATTAGTCTATATACCCACAGCCTGTAAAATCGATTTTTTCCACTGGGTTCATAAGCTATACTTATAATGGTTTGGATATTTTTCTAGCGCGCTGCACTTATCTATAAGTAACTAATATTACTAATTTAATTAATCGTACTTATTACAAATTCAATTGTAATAACTCTCATTCCCATGGGGCTTCAACACCAAACTCCTCACCCTTAAAAATATTACAGATGAATTTTTATAATTGGGAAGCTGTCTCAGCATGAGACAACTTCATCAATTTGAGACGATTTTTTACTAATCATGAGTTTTTTCCGATAAAATAGGGTTAGTACTTGGCTATTAATTTTAATACTTTAGCTTTGAAACTAAGGGGATAGTATGAAGTCTTTTGTAAAATATCTTTTCTTACTTTTTGTATCTTTTAATTTTATTTTTGCGTTTGCAAGCGATGAAGATAAAACTCCTAAACTTGAAGACAAAGAAGTCACCGGGGCTCAAGAAAGACTCGCAGAACTCAATAACCAATTTCTTGATTTTGATAACGGTGAAGGCTGCCATGATTCACCTCAAAAAGATACTAAAGATTGTCAAAAAATCATAAAAAAACAAAAATATTTAAAAAATATAGTGACTGGAGCCATTACTAATGCAAGCGATAAAGAGTTTAATAAATATAGTTGTAAAGGTGCATACAGCGAAATGAACAAAAGCATCACTGAAGCTAAAAGTAATTGCGCCAAAGCTGGTATCCCATCTTATAATAATTGTAAAAAGCAGGCTGCCGCCTGTCTTGATGATGGCCTTGGAAACACTGGCTCTCTTGATCGCGCAACACGTACTAGTTCGCTACGAAGTTCAAAACCTGTTTGCACAACATCACTACTGGAAGGCCTTGGAAGTAACAGAGAAATATTCAAAGAACTTAAAGAAGAGTCCACTACTGCTAAAAATGCCTTTGAAGCTGCTCAAGAGGATTTAAATCGACTTCAATTAAGGTTAATCGAAAAACAAAATGCCTTTGAAGATGCAAAATTAGTGGCTGAAAAGGTCGTACGTGACGCCGAAAAAGAAAATGAGCAAAAAGGGCAGGAGGCCGTACAAAAGGGCTTATCAATACAAATTGATATTGATAAAGCAAGATTTGAAATTGAAGATTTAAAGAGCTCAAAATCTATTGAATTTGCTAAGGCCAAAAATGCTGTGGAAGATGCAAATTTAGACTGTTACGGAATTGCAGCAAAGCAGTACTCTGATGAGTACAACAGCTGTTTGGTCCGCAAAAATCAAAAAATTAGTAGCGGTCGCTATAGTACTAATAGTTTAAAGTTTCTTTTTTCAGACTCAAGACATGGGAGCTGTTCGCAAAAAGATAAAAAAGCCTGGATTGAAAAATACCAAATGGATTGTTCTGAAAATAAAGTTCAAAAAGCTAAAATTGATCGCATTAAAAAGCAATATAAAGAGCAGGCTAAGAATTTTAATACTAGGATTAAAAGAATGGAGATTGCTTTAGCTAAATTAATCTCTCAACAAAAAACTTTTCAAGATAACCTTTCAAAAGCGAATCTACTAATCCTTAAGGACCAAGAAGCAGCAGCTGCTGCTGCTGCTCTAGATGTTCAAACGATCGGTAAAGAGATTGGCCTTCTACAACGAGATATCTTTGATAAGGAGTCTAAATTAAGGAAATTACAAAGTGATTTAGAAGATGTTAACCGTAATAAAAACACAGTTAAAGACTCAAATACCGAGGACACACGTACAATTAAAAAGTATGGCTCAGATAAAATTGATCGCCTTGATAAAATGAATGACGCCTTTGGGTTAGTATATTCAGCTGAGAGTAACTACAACAATGCTATTGAGGCTTGTAATTGTGATAAAAATAATAACTCTGCAGACGCCGACCCATTATTATGTACACGACTTAAGCGAAAGGCTAGTGGTGGAGATTCACCAGTCCTTAATAGCTCTGGCTCAGGCAGTGGCACAAATTAATAAATTATAATTCTTTATACCTCGTTAGGCTTACACATATGTAGGCCTATAATATAATACGACGCATAGAATAGTCCATATTTATGGCATTTCAGTAAATTATATTACTTAATTTTTGCCATCTATAGTAAGCATAAATATTGCTTTAATTTTTCAATGAGGCCCATATTTATGACTCTTAAACGTATTTTCATTGCCCTTATTTTTTTAGCCCTATTAGGCGGCCTAGCAGTGGCTGGAACTGTTTATTACTTTTCTCAAGACCTCCCTAAAATGATTACCATGGATGACTTTAAACCCCTTTTAGTGAGTGAGGTTTATGATCGCAACGATAAAAAAATTGGTGAGTTTTATAGAGAACGTCGAAAAATTACAAAAAGTGAAGATATACCTGATATTGTTAAACAGGCTGTTATCTCTTCTGAGGACGCTTCTTTTTACAAACATAAAGGGGTTAATGTCATTGCCATTGTTCGTGCCATGATGGCCAACATTAAGGCTGGGCGCAAAGTTCAAGGTGGATCCACAATTACTCAGCAGGTGGCAAAGCGAATTGTTCTGAAAGATAAATCTAAAAAATACTCACGTAAAATCAAAGAGGCCATTCTTGCCCGCAGAATGGAAGAGAATTTAAATAAAGAGCAAATTTTATTTTTATACTTAAATGAAATTTATTTCGGTCAAGGTGCTTATGGTGTAGCCATGGCCAGTGAAATTTATTTTAGAAAACCATTAAGTGAAATAACAATTCCTGAAGCCGCCTTACTGGCTGGTTTGCCACAGGCTCCTAGCCGTTATACTCCTATTTATAAACCCAAGTCTGCTAAAAACAGACAGGTTTATGTTTTAAATCGAATGGCAGATGAAGGTTACATCACTAAAGACCAAGCTAAAAAAGCTATTAATGAAGAATTAAAAGTATACACTAAAAAAAATTACGAAGAGCAAGCCCCATACTTTTTAGAAACTCTAAGACAAACCTTAGTTAAGCACTTAACGGAAACCGCTTTATTAGACGAGGGTTTAAAAATTTACACAGGCCTTGATATTGACCGCCAAATGGCTGCGCAAAAGCAAGTTCGTAAAGGCCTAGAGGATTTAGATAAAAGGCAAGGATACCGTGGCGCTATTAATAATATTACTGATGCTAAGCAAGTGTCAGAGTTCTTGTTAAAAACTCGCGATAAATTAATTTCAGAATTTTCACAATTAAAAATTATTAAACCCGACGGAACTATTCGTAAAAAAACTAAACTGAATTTAACTGGCAAAGATGAAGAAGGTAACAAGCTACCTAATATTCCTAAATATGTAAAAAAAGGAGATATCGTCCAGGCCATTGTGACCAAGGTTGATGACAAACATGGCTTAACCACAGTTCGCTTTGCAGAAAATAAAGGCTTAATAGATATTGAAAGTATGATGTGGGCTCGTAAACCCAATCCTAAAATATCTAAAAAAAGAGCTAAAAATGTAAGAAAGCCATCTGAGGCACTTAAAAAGGGTGATATTATTTTAGTTAAGGTTGTGAGTGAGGACTTTAAGCACCCAAAGCGTCTTAAAAAAATAATTGAAAGTGCTAAGTCAAAAGACACATGGCCAAAAAATCTACCTGTTTTTAGCGAACACGCCGAAGTTCATTTAGAACAGGAGCCTATTGCCCAGGGAGCACTATTGTCTCTTGGCAATAACTCTGGCGACATACTAGCTATGGTTGGTGGCTACGATTTTAAAAAATCAAAATTCAACTGTAGTATTCAAGCAGCAAGACAATCTGGCTCTTCATTTAAAGCTTTTGTTTATGCCGCTGCCCTAGACCACGGCTACACTCCCGCTTCAATTTTAATCGATGCTCCACTTGTTTATAAACAAAGTAAAACAAACTGGAAGCCTTCAAACTATGTAAATAAGTTCCAAGGTGATATCTTATTTAGAAGTTCTTTTGCTCAATCTTTAAATATTCCCACTGTTAAACTTATTGAGGATGTTGGCGTAACTTGGGTGGCTGACTATTCAAAACGCCTCGGTGTTCATAGCCCATTAAACATGGATTACACTCTAGCCTTAGGCTCAAGCAGTGTAACACTCTATGAAATGACCAAAGCCTTTTCTCACTTTCCACGCCTCGGAAAAAAGTTAAGTCCAACTCTTATTCATAAGGTTGAAAATCAAAAAGGCGAAGTTGTTTTAGAAAAACTAAGCCTAGATGATCTTTTTGGCGAGGAAATTGATAGTATCAATAAATATTTAGCTGAAAGAAAAAAGGTGGGCTTCTCTGCAAAAACAGAAGAGCTTGAAGACCCTAATGCCAGTATCTCTAACGATGATGTTGGTGAAGGCGAGGAAAAAGAAAAAACGGTTACCTACCGACCAAGACTATTTTTTGATAACGAAGAGCAACTGATTAAACCCACCACTGCTTACTTAACAACAACAATACTAAAAGCTGCAATCACTGATCCAAAATCTACTGGCTTAAGAGCAAGTAACTTAGGCCGGCCTGCTGCTGGAAAAACTGGAACTTCCAGTGATGAATACGATGCCTGGTTTATTGGCTACACACCACAAATCACTACTGGTGTTTGGGTGGGCTACTTATCTGAAAAATCACTGGGCGCTGGAGAAGGCGGTGGTAAATCTGCTCTTCCAATTTGGTTAGATTATATGAAAGATGCTCATGAAGAATTAGAAAAGATGGACTTTAAAGTTCCAAGTGGTATTACCTTTGCCAACATAGACCGTGAAAGCGGGCGCCTTGCAGCAGCAGACTCAGAGCCTAAAACTGTTATTAGACAAGCCTTTGTCATTGGTACTGAACCAACCAGTCGAGCTGATGAACCTACCGTTGAAGACACTAAAAACTTTTACAAAGATGATTTGGCTGAATGAAGAATTCCATTATCTTAAAAGGCGTTAAGCAAAATAATTTAAAAGATATTGATATTGAAATTCCCATTGGATCTTTTACAACCATTTGTGGACCTAGCGGCTCCGGCAAGAGCTCATTAGCCTTTGAAACACTATATGCTGAGGGACAGCGCCGTTACATTGAAAATTTATCTAATTATACAAAACAATTTTTAAATAAAGCACCTAAGCCAGATATTGAAAGCATTGAAAACATACCTCCTTCAATATCACTTGAACAAAAAAATAGTGTTAAGTCGTCTCGTTCTACAGTTGGTACAACTACCGAGATTACTGACTACCTTAGATTATTATTTGAGAAAGCAGGACTTGCCTACTGCCCTACTCACGATATTGAACTGGTTAAGCACAATACACAAAATGCAACCTCAATCACGATTGATCAGTTCAGCAAGAAAAGAGGCTACATTATGTTTCCTCTGCCAAAAGGGAGTAGAAACTTAAAACCAAAAGTTTTACTTAAAAGCCTTATTCAAGATGGCTTTATGCGAGTATATATTCCAAAAACAACTCGCAAAAAAAAAGTTACAAAAAAAACTAAAGCTAAAAATAAATTAACAAGTAAAAAAATATATTCAAAAGTTACCGTTGGTGATTTTTTTGAACTTAGTGATAAGAAATTTAAGGCCAAAGGATTACCAGATAAAAATGTTTACATTGTTGTGGATCGCCTTGGTTTTAGTAAAGATAGCGAAACCAGAATTTTTGATTCTTTTTATCAAGCCTACAATGGCTCGCTTAAATACACTAATATTAGCCGCGGGCAAGCCAATGTTTTAACTACTGATGGCGAGATTATTAACTTTAGTGAAGAGTACTCTTGCTCTATTTGCGATTACACCTTTCCTAATATCGACTCTCGTCTGTTTAGCTTTAACTCCCCAATTGGCGCCTGTGAGTCTTGCAGTGGTTTTGGCAATATTTTACAAATAGACCCAGAAAAAGTTATACCCAACCCTATGCTAAGCTTACGTGATGGCGCCATTAAGCCCTTTACCATGCCTAGTGGAAAAGCCAACAATCGCAAGATGATTCGCTATTGTGAAAAAGCAAAGATCAACTTAGACACTCCCTGGGAAAAACTTCCTAAGAAACATCAAAAAGCCATTTGGGAAGGAAACAAAAGCTTTATTGGCGTGCTTGGCGTTTTCGACCACCTAGAAACTAAAAAGTACAAAATGCATGTTAGAGTTTTTTTAGCCAGACATAAAAGTCCAAGCAAGTGCCCTGACTGTAAAGGCGCTAGGCTTAAACCCGAAAGCCTTCAGGTCAGTGTTGCCGAAAAAAATATACATGAACTCAGTAGCTTAACCATTGCTCGCTTACATAGGTTTGTGTCTCAACTTAAACTAAGCCCTGAAAAAACAGAAATCTGTAAAGAGGTTTTATATCAACTCACGTCCCGACTCGGTTATTTACTTGAAGTGGGTGTTGGCTATTTAACTTTAGATCGACCAACAAAAACATTATCTGGAGGTGAGTTCCAGAGAATTATGCTTTCAAATCAGCTTGGCATGGGACTCTCGCAGACTTTATATGTTTTAGATGAGCCCACTATAGGTCTACACCCTAGAGATAACGATCGTCTCATTCAGATTTTAAAGCAATTAAATGAACTTGGTAATACCCTTGTTGTTGTGGAACATGACCACGACATTATTAAAAACAGCTCCCATGTTATTGAGCTAGGGCCTGGCTCAGGCCATCTTGGTGGTGAAATTATTTACTCTGGTACTGAAGATAAATTTTATGACTGCAAAGATTCAAAAACGGCCAATCACCTGCGCCCGGGAAATTGGGTACCAATGAAAACACCACGAGCAGTTAATTTTAAAAATGAGCGTTACACATTAGAGCTCAATGGGTGCTCTAGTAATAATTTAAAAAATGTTGATGTTAAAATTCCACTTAATCGCTTAGTTACTGTCACTGGCGTAAGTGGGTCTGGAAAATCAACTCTGATTAGTAATACTCTTTACCCCGCCATTGCCCGCCAACTGGGTAAAGAATTTAAACCGGGCGGAGCTTATAAAAAAATTAAAGGCATTAGTAATTTAAAAAATGTTTTATACATTGATCAATCACCTATTGGAAAAACTGCGAGAAGCACACCCGTAAGTTACCTAAAAGTTTATGATGCCATTAGAACACTAATGTGCTCATCCAGCGAAGCTCATGCTCGCGGCTATAAGCCATCTACTTTTAGTTTAAATGTTGATGGCGGACGCTGCCCTGTTTGTAAGGGCATTGGCTTTGAAGTCATTGATATGATGTTTATGGATGATATAAATATTGAATGTGAAGCTTGCGACTCTAAAAAATTTAGACCTGAAGTTCTTGATATTAAGTTCAGGGGTAAAAATATTTTTGAAATACTATCCTTAACAGTTAAAGAGGCCATGGACTTTTTTGTTTCCTACCCTAATATTCGTAGGCCGCTATCACTTTTAAAAGAGGTGGGGCTTGATTATATACAACTTGGTCAAACAGCTAACACCTTAAGCGGCGGAGAAAGTCAGCGCTTAAAAGTAGCCAAAGAAATTCATGCAACTAACCAACACGCAACTTTATATATTTTAGATGAACCAACAACTGGCCTACACTTTGATGAGGTTCAACTACTTATTAAAGTTTTAAATAAACTCATTGAGGCTGGAGGAAGTGTTATTTTAATTGAACACAACCTTGAGATTATTAAAAACTCTGATTACATTATTGATCTTGGCCCTGAAGCTGGCTCTGGTGGCGGTAAAATTATTGCTCAAGGTACCCCTGAAGAAATAATGGCTGTTAAAAAAAGTCATACCGGAAAGTACTTAAAGCAATACTCCCAAGGACTGTAATTAGTACAAAGACCCTATAATTATACCAATTTCACTCAATAAATCCTTAAATTTTAAATAGTCATATTTCACAAATTGCTCAAACAGCTCGCCTACGGCGAGAACTGCGCGCTTTATAAAATATGACTATTTAAAATTTAAGGATTTATTGAGTGAAAGCGAAATTACAGTCTTTCTTAATCATTTAGTATATTGCTTATTACGGCTCTATCTATATAATGCCACTCATAATGATTTCCATGTTAAAAAGGCTTTTGCCAGAATTTAAACCACATATTTGGAAGCTCGTATTTGCGCTTTTATTAGGCGCCATAATGTCTGCTTCCAAAGCCTTAATCCCAGAGCTCTTTACTGACTTAACCGAAGCTTGGGACAATAATAATAAAGACCAGTCTTTATATATTCCATTTATTATTTGTGGCGTGTGGGTTTTCGTTAGCATACTTCGCTATTTCCATATGTACATCATGAGATTCATAACTGAGGTTATTGCTATTAACTTTAGAAAAAAGTTAATGAATAAATATTTAAGGCTTGATCTTAGTTACGTACAAAATTTTCAAAGTGGCTCTGGTGGACTAATGAGTCGCATGATGAATGATATTGTGATTATTCAGCATGATCTAATGAAAATTGCAGTATTATTTAGAGAGCCCATATTAATTTTATTAATTTTTGCTTACCTATTATATATTGATTGGAAGTTAGTGGTAATAATTTTAATTGCTGCACCAATAATTACTTATATTCTAAAATTTCTAGCTAAAAAATTAAGAGCTGTTGGCGTCTCCAACCAAGAAAAGATGGAAGAGCTCACAAAAACTCTAAAAGAAAGTCTCGACGGAACAAGAATCGTACAATCATTTAATCTTGAAAAAGATCTTAATGAAAAGTTCGACAAGCAAGCTGACGATTATTTAGAGCTGAGAAGAAAGATTGTTAAGTTTGAAGAGGCCGCTGGGCCACTCTCTGAAACCATTTCCACCTTTGCCCTATCAATACTGCTTGTATACATCGGCAGCCAAATACTAAATGGAAACTTAAACCTTGGACAGTTTTTAAGTTTTAGTATTGCCCTTACCATGCTTTCTGAATCAATTAGAAAAGTTCAACAATCATATATTAAGTTACAGCAAGTAACTGTTGCCGTTGAAAGAATGAATGAGGTTTTAAATACCCAACAAATGGTTCCTCAAGTTAGCCAACCAGAAGACTTCCCAAAAAATTGGAATAAAATTTCATTTAACGATGTTTCTTTTAAATATGGCGACAACTTAGTTTTAGACAAAATTAACCTGGATATTAAAAAGGGGCAGATGGTTGCTCTTGTTGGCTCAAGTGGCGGCGGAAAAACAACCTTAGTTAATTTAATTCCCCGATTTTTTGACGTTTCTCATGGTAATATTAAAATTGGTGACACCATCACCGCAAACATGAGTCTTGCTGACCTTAGAGATCACATAGCCTTAGTTTCACAAGATGTTTTTTTATTTTCTGATACTATAAAAAATAATATTCAGTATGGATCTAAAACCAATACAAATATTGAAGAGGCCTGCAAGCATGCCTTTGCCCATGATTTCATTATGCAAGCCCCCAACGGTTATGACACTGATGTAGGAGAAATTGGCAGCAAGCTTTCTGGTGGGCAAAAGCAACGCCTTAGTATAGCCAGAGCATTTTTAAAAGATGCGCCTATACTAATACTAGATGAGGCTACTAGTGCTCTTGATTATGAAAGTGAGCAAGAAGTACAAAAAGGCCTTAAAAAATTAATGGAAGGCCGAACGGTCTTTGTGATCGCCCATAGATTATCAACTGTTATTAATGCCGATAAAATTGTTGTTCTAGACAAGGGAAAGGTTTGTGAGTCTGGAACTCATGAAGAACTTGTTAAACTTAACGGTGAATACGCTAAGCTTTATAAAATGCAAAATCACTAGTTAGTCCGCGCTACAATTCATCTAAATCCCAAATCAGGTTAGTTCTGTTCATGCTCAAACATGCGCCAGCCACTATGAGTCACTTCGTGAGCTCATAGCGTCAATGCTGGCTGCGCGTGAACAAAACTAATTTGCTTTGGGGTTTAAATGAATATTAGTTTTATCATTTTTTTATTTTATTTTATTAATTTTTTATATCGCCCTTACATGCACTACGTGCATACGGAATAAAGGAACTTTAACTGGTCCCGCGCCGTCCAACAGGGACGGACGCGTTACAAGTTAAAAACTCCTGTATATCGCCCTTACATGCACTACGTGCATACGGAACAAAGGAACTTTAACTGGTCCCGCGCCGTCCAATGCGGACGGACGCGTTACAAGTTAAAAACTCCTGTATATCGCCCTTACATGCACTTCGTGCATACGGGCTAACGGGCTAATGAAAAAACTTTGTATATTTTTTTTGCTGCAAAATGATTTTAAAGTTTACAAAAACTACTGTTTTAGACGTTAGACACTAGACCTTTTTTATTATTTTGATATTTTCCCAGACTGAAGTCCCGTAAATTTATGCATTAATTGTGTAAATTCTCAAGTTGTAAACTTATTTGACGATAAGTCTTGTACACAATGCAATCAATTGGGAGATAAGTAATGATTAATTGGGATGAGTTTGAACATATACATGTAATCAAAAAACTAAAACAAATTCTAAATTCTTGGTGGAATATTGATACTGTTTTTACAGACGAAAAAGGAAATATCAGAGGTGTAGACTTCGGTAGCCCTAAGCTTGTAAACCCAGCCGTTCAATTATTTTTATCGAAAGACACATCACGTGATAGCTTAGCTCACGAGGTAGCAAAAAGTGTTGAGGATTTAAAAAACTCTGGCAACAGATATTCAATTCGAAAGTGGGAAACTTCTGGTTTTGATATGGCTGTAGTTCCAATAATTATTGATAATGAGTTTATGGGTTCAGTTGTTGCTCTTGGTTTTTTAAAAGACCATGACAGTAATCAGCGCTTACCTGAAATCAAAGAGCGTCTTGCTATTTTTGGAGCCAACTCAAATATTATTGAACAAGCCGCTTCAAATATTAGGTATATTGATGATCAAAACGTAGCTCACTTTACCCAATTAGTAGAGCTTGTTGCACAAGAAATTGTTACATTGCATTTAGAGATTACATCTCGCGAAAATAGAATTAAAGAACTTAATAAAGAGTTAGGTAGTCGTTATAAGTATGACAATATGATTGGTAAATCAAAACCAATGCAAAGCCTATACTCTCTTCTTGACAAAATAAGAGGCGCTGATAGCACAGTTTTAATTCAAGGTGAAAATGGTACTGGTAAAGAACTTATTGCCAAGGCCATTCATTATAATTCACTTAGAAAAGAAAAACATTTAGTAATTCAAAACTGTTCTGCCTTTAATGACAACTTACTTGAATCAGAATTATTTGGTCATGCTAAGGGATCATTTACTGGTGCCATTAAAGATAAAAAAGGTTTATTTGAACTTGCTGATAAAGGAACATTCTTCCTAGATGAGATTGGTGATACTTCGCCAACTATGCAAGTTAAACTACTACGCGTACTACAAGAAGGTACATTTACGCCAGTTGGTTCAATTGAATCAAAAAAAGTAAATGTTAGAGTTGTAGCCGCAACAAACAAAAATTTAAAAGAGATGGTTGAAAAAGGGACTTTCCGTGAGGATTTATACTATAGACTTAACGTAATTAATATTGCGGTTCCAGCTTTAAGAGAGCGCAAGGAAGATATCCCTTTATTAACTGAGTTCTTCTTAAATCAAAAAAATGATTCTGGGCAGTCTCGTGGTTTAACTAATAGAGCGCTTGAAAAGCTTTATGATTATCATTGGCCAGGAAATGTTCGTGAACTTCAAAATGAAATGGAGAGAGCATTAGTACTGTCTGGTCATGAGCATAAAATTACGGCTGACATGCTTTCACCAAAAATTATTAACTCTAATACTAAAACAAATGTTCAAGGTTCCCGTGTGCATGGAAAACTAAAAGATGCACTTGAAGAGCTTGAAAGAGAAATGATCCAAGCTGGTCTTCGCAGAACAGGATGGAATAAGTCTAAGCTTGCAAAAGAACTTGGAATTAGTAGAGCTGGCTTAATTATGAAGGTTGAGAAGTATGACCTTGATAAGAGAAAAGTTGCAAAATAATTTATAATAAAATTTAATACTGTAAAGGGCGTAAATTAAATTTACGCCCTTTTTTATCGCGCCTACATACGGAGCTCTGTCAGTGCTAGACCGTTTTAAATTTCAAAGTATATTAGTTATGTTCATGCTCAAGCATGCGCCAGCCACTATGAGTCACTTCGTGATCTCATAGCGTCAATGCAGGCTGCGCGTGAACATAACTAATATACTTTGAAATTTAAAAAACTATAACTCTATTAAGTTGTATGTTCACTCGCCAAGGAACTCCGGCCAATATCCTATCGCCTAATTGAGACGAACGCATTACAAACTAAATGCTTTTGAATATCGCCCTTACATGCACTACGTTCATACGGGCCAAATAATATGTAATTGCTACATAGGTGTCTTTATTTTGAATAGAGAATGAAAATACGAGTTCGTCACTAAGTTAAACACCCTGCTTTGTATTAAATTCACCCTTAAGTTATCAGTGATCACTATGCTCTATAAGCTATTGTAATTGCTGTATTATTTATATCTAACTCACTTGCGTGAGATGTAATAAATTATACAGTTCAGATTTTTTAGAATGGCAAAAAGCGGCACATACATTGCTTTACTAGTTGGTATTAACATCCCCCACTGGAGTATTTTCGTATGAAGCCATCTTTATTAAAGCGAGGTCAAGCAGCACTTGTATTCGAAAACATTGTCGAAAAGGCTTTTAATATTTTAAACACCCAGTATGAGTTAGAAATTAAATACATCGAAAAACACAACCTAAGCAAAGAGCAATTATATAAGTTACATATCATTGAAAATAACCAGCTCATCTACTCTGTTAATTTTTCTGGAATTTTTAGAGGCCTCCTTGAATTAAATTTTAGAAACCCACTTAACATAAAACAAATACGAAAAGTTGAAAGCATATTAAATTTATTTATTAAATCTCCAACACAATATCTTGAACGCACAATATTATTAAGAGAGTTAGAAAATTACCTCGTGGCCCAAAAAGGGAATAAGTCGGACAAAGTAATTAATATCAGTGACTTTAAAAAGTCTAAAAAAATCGACACTCCAGTTAGTGATTTATCATATTTAAAAATATTAAAATCACACCCCCCTATTTTCATTGAAGGCAACAACCATGAGGATCGCACAAAACTTGCCGTAGAACTTCATCACTTCCTTAGATATAAATCGTTTGTTCACTTTAGCGATATTTCTGAAAACATCCATAGCTTCAAAGATCTCTTAGAACTCAATACTTCAACCATTTACATTAGTGACATTGAAGATCTATCTTTTGAACACAAAATGATATTCTTAGATTATTTCACAGAGTCTAATATTAAAGATCACCCACTCATTATTTCTAGCTCTGATACATCATACGCTTTTCTATTAAGAGACACCCTAAACAGAACACTTCTTAAATTTTTATCTACTTATCACATCAGACTAAGTAAACCTTTAGATGAAATAAAAAAAGATGGTTTTACTACTTTTTTAAACAGTATCCTTAAAGACCCTAAACATTTTTTTACTACCCATTAAATAATACCCATATTAAATACCTTGATCGTAATTCGAAGATATGAGGTAATTAGTGTCATGGATAAATTTACTCCCTATTTAAAAAGTTCATTATCTGCTGATAATTTTAAAATACTCCCTCTTGCTGGTGATGCCAGCAGCCGTAGTTATTTTCGAGTAGTTAGTGGCGAAAACAGTTATATACTAATGAGCTGGGAGCCTTTTGACCCTAGCACTTACCCTTTTCTTACAGTGGCTAGCTTATTTAAAAATCATGGGGTTAATGTTCCACAAATTATTAGCCAAAGTGGCGAACAAGGCTTAATGCTCTTAGAAGACCTTGGTGATCTCACTCTCGAAAGAAAGTTTTGGGAATTTCAAGACGAATCATTGGTGCTCCCCTATTACAAAAAATCTATTGATGAGTTAATAAAAATACAATTTTTAACAACTAAAGATAGTGACAAATCATGTATTGCCTTTAACACCAAATTCGATCACGACAAATTCTTGTGGGAGTTTAATTACACTTATAAGCATCTTCTTAAGGGCATATTAAAAACTGACCTCTCCCACAATGATGAAAAGCTTCTCTTTAGCGACTTCTCTAAAATCAGCGAAAAGCTAGCTTCACACTCTAATTATATTAGCCACCGAGATTATCATTCTAGAAATTTAATGATTAAACTTGGAGAAATTAAAGTTATTGATTTCCAAGATGCTCGGCTGGGCCCTTTACAATATGATCTTGTCAGCCTCCTGCACGATAGCTATGTGGATTTAAGTTCAGAAAGCCAGTTATCTCTAATAAATTACTACAAAAATAATATTAAATCTTTTGTGGGCAATGATTTTTCAAATGATGAGTTTGATGAAATTTATAAAATTCAAACTGTGCAACGCTGCCTTAAGGCCTGTGGCAGTTTTGCTAGTTTTTATATGACAAGAGAGGATCGTAGATACCTAAAGTATCTTAATAAAACTCTAACTGTTATTTTTAATGAACTTATCGAACTTGATGGGCTTAAACTTTTATTAAAACTACTTAATGATAGTGGCGCCTTAACTTATGGTTATAACAAATTATGAATGCAATACTATTATCTGCTGGCTTTGGTACTCGCTTTAAACCCTATACTAACATAACCGCTAAACCCACAATTCCATTTTTAAACTTACCCCTGATTGCATATTCAATGTATTATGCCAATAAATGGTCTTGTCAAAGCTTAGCAATAAATACGCATCACTTACCTAATACAATCACTCAATGCGTGAATAGCCTAAAAAGTAATATTAGTGGTGATATTGATTTTATTAATGAATCCCCCAATATTTTAGATAGTGGTGGAGG
>CALLBC010000132.1 GCA_938001965.1 uncultured Bdellovibrionales bacterium
CCTGAGTTTAAGTCTTTGCGAGATAATGACTTCAAAACCACTCAGCTTTATGTAAACTTAAAAGTGCCTATATTTTCAGGTTTCTCGTCAATCAAAAAGCGGGCTAAGTCTAAAACTAAAAAATACTCTTTGGAGAAGAAGAAACACGATATAGTTAGAAATATTAAAGTGGACTCTAAGCAAATTATTGATCGCCTTAATAAAAATAAAGAGTTGCTCAAAAAGAATATAAAATGGAAGAAGGCTGCAAAGCGTGGTTTAAATAGAGCACTTTCATCATACAATCGTGGGCAAGTGGAAAGTGTACAGGTTGTACAAATGCAAGCTGTGTACGAAAGAGCATCAGTGGCTTATATCGATTTATTTGAGCTTTATTTTAACGATTTCATTACTTGGAATTTTCTTCGTGGTAATAAAATTGAAGATATATTTTAAAAAGTGCTATTTGCTCGTCATTCAGAGGCAAAACCGAAGAATCTACTCCGCATAATTCCGGCAACTTGATCTTGGTAAAATGGTGCCATTTTGTTGTTCGTCATTCAGAGGCAAAGCCGAAGAATCTTCTTCGCATAATTCCGACAACTTGATCTTGGTAAAATGGTACTATTTTGTTGTCCGTCATTCAGAGGCAAAGCCGAAGAATCTACTCCGCATAATTCTGCCCACTTACTCTTTACAGATTGGTATCACTTTACTCAGCCCTCTACTCGTCTCGTTTATTTTAAGAGTTCTAATTGAAAAATAGTTAAGGCTAATATAAACCTATTATTCTATGATTCTTTTTGGAGTAAAATATTTATTGGGTAGCTTTTTGTTAAGTATAGTGATTTTTTACTTTTTAACTAAAAAAACAAAAATAAACTCGGTTCTAGTTTGGGTTAAATCAATTTTAGCTCCAACTACAGTACTTATTGGTTACATTGCTTATCAATTTTTCTTTCATTTTCACGACTCCCTTTTTATAGCGCTTCCATCTGTCGTATTTACAGCAATATTAATGCTTATGGTTTCAATTGCGGGTGTTTGCATTGGGCATGCAATAATTAGGCGTTGAAGTAGGTGCCATTTTGATAAATCATATTTATATGGTAAGTAGATATTATGAAGAAGAAAAAAATAATATTTTTATCCAAGTCTTTTCAACAGCCAAGTAAACAACAAATTTTAGATCTATTAAATCGGGAAACTATTAATAAGGCTGAAGTTGAATTTTGCCAGGAGGCAGACTTATTTGAAATTACTTTAAGTGAGGCAGAAATTAGTGACATAGTGATCAGCACAGAAAATCACGCTGAGCTATTGCAGTTACTAAGTATAGATATTACGGGGGAAAAGTTATTTTTACTTTTAAAAAAATATCTCATCATAAATAATAAAATATCTAATCTTTTATTTGAATTACTTGCCTCAAAATCTCACGATATTTTAAAAATTAAAAGTGAAATTATTCCATTATATGACCTTAAAACCGTCGATTGGTATAAAAATCCTCTGAGATATTTCTTTTTGCATTATAAATGTTATGACAATGAATATATTGATTTATATTTAGATCTATTAAGTAACTCTAATATAAGTGTTATTGAGGTTTGTTGGCATTGGCCGAGATGTTTTCATGATTATAAAGATAAGCTGAGTAAGGAGAAAATAAGATCCTTATATGAAGAATTTAAGGGGCTGCCAAATGAGTCAATGAGTGCTGTTCAGGAAAAGCGTTTATATATGATTTTTTCTTTAGCTAAAATAATAAATTATAGGCCGAGTTCTGAATATTTACCTTTTGTATGGAACTTTTATATAAACTGCTCTGAGGGTGAAGCTCAAATGTACATTAGGATTGATATAGGTTATGAATTTGAAAAACATGACCTCTATACTTTTTTAATAAATAATATTCAGAAAGTAGGAAGTTTAAGTTTTTATCATCGTGAGTGCTTAGGTGGGTTTCCAGTTAGTAAGGGTTTTATTGAAGACTATGTTAAGCCACTTGAAGATCAGGACTTGCATGTCTATCTTAGCTTTATTGATCGTCATGAGAAGTACAACTCTAGCATTACTGAAAAATATATACCTAAAATTAATGAGCTGGATGATACTGTTATATCATTATTAGCAGGTATGTATATAAAAGATAGTTTAAGAAGCCAATACATTTATCTTTGTAGAGAACTTATGCTGCTGGCACAAAAAAATAGTTCTAAATATAATCTTTTTATATTGGAATCATTATTTAAAATGAACACTTATACTGAAGAAACTGTCCGTGCAGTTATTAATATTTATTACCAAGAACAGGAGAGAAAAAATGATAACTTACTTAAGAGTAGGATGTTATATTTATATTTATTAAATGCTCCATATCATAGGCTTGTAGCAGGGGAGATTTGTTTAGCTCTAAAAGTTGATAGCTGCGAAAGGTTAAGTGAGCTTAAATTAAACGTGGTTGAGCTGTTGCCAAATAATTCGGAAATATATAATAATCTTTGTTCACATGCTTTTGCTAATAAATTTGAATTCCTTAATTTTTTAAAAGATAAAAGTAGTAAGTTTATTTCTAAATTTCTGTATTCATACTTTTTTATAGAGTTGTTTGATGATGTCTTTGACTATTTAGATGCATTAAAACCCTTAGTTAAAGTTACTGATATTACATATTTCATTAGATATGGAGTTGATTGCAAATATGGCTTTGCCGAAGAAGAAATGTTTGTAGAGCTTGTTAAAGCGCTTTTGGAAGGTGATTATGGGTTCAGGTCATACCAAGTGCATGGTTTGAATCATCACCCAAAGTTGCAAGCTAAAATTGATAAAATATTTGATAACTACAAGCTCTCAACTAAAGAATATAAGGATATTAAAATATGAGTACTAACTAACAAGTTCGAGATCCATTATGCCAATTTCACTGTCTTAGAGTGAGACAGTTACTCATTAAATTTCCTCATTATTAATTTAATATGCTAAACTATATATGTGTTATTAAGTATAGCGAGGGGAGATTAAGTGAAAAAAAATATTTATATATTCATTTCAATTGTAGTTACAATGCTACTATTCCAGAATTGTGGAATACAAACTTTAGACTCTACTGATAGCTCCACTGGGCCTGATGTTTTGGGGATACAAGTTGTTGGTCTTCCTGTTGCACCGGAGCCTGGCTTAAAACAAAGTTATTTAGCTGAATCCAGTGATGCACCCATTTATAAATTAGAAATTACAGATATAAATCAAGAGCTTTTAGTTTATGTCCCAAGCTCTTTATTGTCTGCGATTAACTTTAGTGATGTAGACACAATTAATTGGAAATTTGAGCATGCAGCCGGCGGAGAAGTGGCTATTGATTTAGTAGGACGAGCAATTGACCTTAGTGAGTTAGACGTGGATTTAGATTTATTTTTGAATGGAACACTAAAGGCTGTTTTAGCTGATGGCAGTAATATTGCTTTATTTTATATAGTTGAAAAAGATGAAACTGAAGTTCCAGACTTTATACAGTCAATTATTATAGATGTTCCAGTTGTAGGTCTTAAACCACCAGAAGTTGTAGGCGAGCCGATACGTCAAACAATGGGTATGCCTGTTGCGCCAGAAGTTCTTGGAAAGCCATATAGCGAGAAATAAAATTATTAGATGATAAAAGTTATGTTGGTAAATTTAAAGTTGTTCTCTGTTTTGGTAGGGCTACTATTATCAACATTGCTATACTCGCAAGATTCTTTAGCTACTAGCTTTAGTAAAAATGATCTAGAAAAATTAATTAAAACAGGGAATAAAGGTAAGCCAGTTAAGTCATTGGCTGAACTACTTCCCTTATTGCCGGATGAGTTACTATCCAGCTTTACTTTTGTATTTGATAGCCGCAGCCCATTTAAAGACTCCATCACAACAGACAAGCCTAGGGTGATACTTTTTTCTCCTGACACAAGATTTATTTTAACCTTTAC
>CALLBC010000133.1 GCA_938001965.1 uncultured Bdellovibrionales bacterium
TTGCAAAAGCTGTCCAAACTCTTTCCTGAACTCTTTATTGGAAAAATACTTTTTATTAAGGTTATAAAAAAGATGGTTATAGCTCAAGGTGTCAGTCTTACGTATTGATACATCTTTAGGAAGCTTTAGGTCTTCGAGGTCGCCAACAACAAAACCCATTGAAATGTCGATTTCATTTTTAGAAAAAGCATCAGATATTTTTTTAAGACCTTTTAGTTCACGAATATTCATACTTTTAAGGTTAGATTTTTTACCAAAATAATCGGTTCTTGATTTTAAATTCCATGTTTTTGTTTTCTGGCTATATGCACCAGTCATTGGGCCGCTGCCTAGAGAAACTTCTTTTTCACTAACAATAGAAAACCCCGGCATGGCGAGTAAGTGAATAAAAGGGGCGTAAGGTTTAATTAAGCTAATTTTGATTGTACTTTTATCAGGCATGGAAATGCCTGATGGTATTTTTCCTTTTTTCAAATTTTTCATACCAACGACAGTATCAATTAAGTAGCCTTTAATTACTGAAGGAGAACCTTCCCAAGCATGTCTAGCTAGAGAGTAAGCAACATCTGAGCTTGCAATAGGACTTCCATCAGTGAATTTTGCATCTTTATTCAACTTTAACTCAATTGACTTTAAATCCTTGCTTACGGTCCAGTTTTTTGCAAGATGAGAAACTAAGCGACCATTTTCATTTAATCTAACAAGAGTAGAGTAAAGGCTCTGGACTATCATAAAATGATGGTAGTTCCATATTTTCATTGGATCTATTTCTGTGGGCATTGATGCTAATGCCACCTCAATATGCTTCATAGCTTTCCTTTTAGTTGTCGGCTTCTTTTTTTGTACAAAGCCAAGACAAAGAAGAATACACATAACTTTAGCTAAAGTCTTGTACATGATATTCTCCACTTGTTCTTAATATTAATAAATATTTTTTTATCTTTAAATTCAATTTTAGAATCTTTATTTTTATGACTATTTTCAGCTCCAACATCAAATGTCCGACATATTTGGCAGAGAGCTGTTTTAATCCATGACTCACTAAATTCTCTTTTAAATGTTTGCGTTTCCAAGCAAAAATATGTGGGTAATATTTTAGCACTTTTGCGGCTAATCGAGGATTCAATAGCCTCACCATCATTACCAGTATATTTAATCGCTGGATCACTTAATGTATTAAAGAAAAAAGGTACATCTCCGCGTTTAAGTTGAGCTAATTCATCAGGCAAAAAAGTATTGTCATGCCCATCACCTTTTAAATAGTTTACATACTCATAGGTTGGTCTAATGACCACTCTAATTCGAGTGTCTTTAATCTCGTCGCGGGTCTTGAGCGTATGATCAATGCGGTCACTATTTTGCTGTAGAAAGTCGATTGCCGTTAAAAATGATTGGCATAAGATCGCTAGGTTAATATCTTTCTCTAAAGCCTTGTAAAATCCAACAAGTTTTTTGTTGGCCTTTTTTGAGAGCACAAGCTGAGTTTGCGATAGAAGCTCAAGTTTTTCAAAAATGCATTCAATATCAATGGGGCAGCAGTAAAACTTTCCAGCCTCATCGTGGCCCATCATAAGATTATCAACATGAAGATCTGTAACTCCAAACCAAGCACAAATAGCAAGCACCTTACCCATTTCAACAGGCTCGTTGCTACCATAATCACTTGAGTTGCTCAATTTTAACTTTTCAACTTTGCCCTTAATTTCATAAGAGCGATTATTAATTTTTTTAAAATCTAAATATGGAAGTGGTGAGGCTATATTATAACTATACTCCTCAGAAAGCTCACTAAGAAGAACTCTTAGTGGGCTTTGTTTAGATAGGAATAACCATTCCCAGAAGATTGTACGAGGCTTTACAATAAACCCCGAACGATCTTCTTGGACGGCTTTCCCTAAGTTATGGAGCTCACCTAAATACATGACTATTGAGTTACCGTTGGAAACGTGCTTGGAGCAGTGGCGGCAGAAGCTTCAACTGCGTCTACATCTACTTCTTCATAGTCATCCTCGTTAGGCTCTTCAGCTAGTGCTTGTTTAAGTTTTTCTTTCTGTTCAATAGATAAGCTTTCAACAAACCTTAAAGCGCTATCCATTGAATTTGAGTTGCCTTGTAGGTAAATGGCTTGAGTGTTCTCAAAACACTCATTGGCAAAAGCCCCACTAGATAAAGACATAACAGCTATAAATACAATGGCCTTAATAGTTTTATTCATAATATTTCCCCTTTGTTTAAATTTTTATTAATTAGCTTCCGACATTTTGTATTTTGATAGATCAATGCCTAGTTTTTTTATTTTATATCTTAAATCAGTTCGTGGTATCATCAGCATTTTAGCTGATACACTTAGGTTTCCTTTTGAGAGTTTAAGTGCTTGCTTGATATTATTTAAAAATTGTTTTTCAAAATCTAATTTCAATTGAGGAACAGTTTTTAAACCAAGGTCATTTTGGCTCAGAGTTACAGTTTTTGGTAAATGAGAAACTTCAATTGTTTCTCCATCAGAAACGGCATGGGCTCTTTTGACAGCCATTTGCAATTCACGTACATTTCCTGGCCATTTATGGTTTCTGATAACGGTCAAAGCAGTTGAATCAAAGTGTTTTTGTAACTTGCCTGTGTTTTCTTTTTCTAGAAAATAGCTAGTGAGCACATCTATATCTTTTTTACGCTCTCTAAGTGGAGGCACAACAACATCTATTCCATTGAGCCTATAGAATAAATCTAACAAGAACTCTTGGTTTTGAGCCATATCCATTAGATTGGTTTTACCAGCTGAAATAATTCGTGCATCAAAAGGGATTTCTTTATTGCCACCAACTCTTCGCAACTTCTTTTCTTGAACACACCTTAGTAGTTTTTCTTGAGCCTTTGATGATAAGGACTGAATTTCATCTAAAAATATGGTCCCACCCATTGCTTCTTCAAGCATTCCAATTTTTAACTTGTCAGCCCCGGTAAAAGAACCTTTTTCGTGGCCAAAAAGTTCGGATTCTAATAGTGAGGAATCAGGGCCGTTAAATGAGGCGCAGTTTACCGCTATAAAGTTTTTATCTTTTCTTCTTGAGAGCTTATGAATACCTTTAGCAATTAGCTCTTTACCAGTACCAGATTCGCCCATAATTAAGACAGGGAGTTCACTTACATTTTCACCAGCTTTTTTTGCAATCTGGAGAGCTGATAATAATGTTTTTGAGTGTCCTGCCATTTTAAAATGTTTAAGTAGTTTTGATCTTTCGCTGTTATCAACAGTTACAGTTTTTCCTGACTTCCATTTATCTACTGAAAGGTCATAAAAAAGTGATATGTGATTACCATTAAGGGGTTTATACAGGTAGCGAGTAATTCCAGCCTTCATCCAACTTTTTAAAACTTGGCTGTCCTCTATGCCAGAAATCATTACAGTTCCAATTTGGCTGTTCTTTGCCTTAAGCATGGGTACTATACCTATACCAAGCTCTTCAGTTCTATTGGGTTGCTTTAGCCTATGATCAATAAAAGCTATAACAAAGTCATCAGGAGACTCACTGAAAGCTTCTACACCATGAGTTATGGATGTCACACAGACTACTTCACAGTTTTTATCTTTCAATGCATATTTTATTGAATCATGGATGATCGGCTCGTCATCAACAACAAGCACTTTTGGTTTTTTAAGAATCATACTTTCCCTCCCTCTCACTTATTATTGCAATGAGGGGACCAAAGGTGTGATTACGTTACAGGAGAGATCTAAGTTGCTAAATTTGTTTCAATAATTAAAAAGCTTTCCGTTTTTTACCTTGTTTTTACAAACAAATATTTACCACTAAAACAGGTAATATTAGTCATATCAAAAAGCAAATAACTTGTTAAATAATTAATATTACTTGCTATTATAAGGAATGCTTAAAATGGGTAAAATTACCCAGCCTTACTTGTAAACACGGGTAATTGTTAAGCAAACTTTGTTTTGTTAAATTGGTTGATTTTAACTAGGGATTTTTTACAAGGTTTTTTAGTAAAAAAGAAAGTATTTATTAGAGCATAGTAGAGACGTTAGGGTCAGCTATTCGGATAAGTCTCCTCCGCGTTAAATAGCCTGTTAATTGTATATAGCTTTAAAGCCTAATTTTACTAAAACTAGTGCCAATACATTTTTTGAGAGAAAGTTACCGTTAACTTAAAATCTAAACAAAAGGGCCTGTGAAGACGCTCTACTTATATTGTTTTAGTTCTATAAAAATACATTCTTTAATAAAAACAACTGCTTTTCAGTTGGGGAATTTTACCCACTTCGCTAACTATACGTTCTGAAAAAAGAATTTCTAAAAACAGCAAAAACCTTACCCAAAATCCTTACTGGGTAAATTTGCCCAACTCAATCATTCTAAAAATACTTCTTCTTTTAATTCAAACACTTAAGCCGTGCCATCGTGGTTGGCGCAAATCGTGAAGTAATAATTAGTGAAAGGGACGAATAAATAATTTTAAACGAGGAGGATTAAATGTTTGTTGAACCCATAATTAAATTTCGCAAATGCCCACGCTGTGAGGATTTTGCTTTTGAGAGATTTAAAACTCACGACTACTCCTTAAGCTGTAACTTTTCAACAGAGTTAGATCTCACAGCTAAGGAATACAATGTGCCCAAGTGGGCGCTAGACTCAATGAAAGGATCATGGGTTAAGTATGACTTTGTTTTTGATAAAGAGCAGGTAAAAGAAAAAAAAGAGGATGAGGTGGCAGCATGAGCTCAGCTTCAGAACACTTTTCAACTCAGCACAAAGTTTTTGTCGGTTCAATTTTAAAAGGCGCAGTACAAAATGAAAAACAGATTGGTTCGGCACACTTTATAGATTCAAAAGATAAAAAAAGATTCGAATTAGATCTTTGGGCTTTTGATAAACAGCGGTTCTATGTTGTTAAAAATTTCAATAATAAAAAATATACCATATTTGCACAAAAGCGGAACACCACATCTGGAGTTCCTGATTTTAGTAAACCAATTGGCTATGGCTATACTGATAACAAACTGAAAGAATACCTTCAGCTTCAAATCAATTTTCCGTGGCAAAAAATATATTTAAGTCTTTATCCAACACAATAACTAGGAGAAATATAAATGAAAGAAAGAACAGTATTAACAATAAAAAATGATTTTGAAGGCCTTTTAACCGTTGTCGGGTGTGTAATGCAGAAAAAGAGAACCGACATGATTTTAATGATGAACGAACCTGAAGACTACGTAGATAGAAAGCTTATAAGTGATCTGAGCGACTGGTTAGAAAGTAAAGGTTATCCAAGAATCAGCACTGATATGGATTTTTTAAAGCTCTGTGATATCTTGGAAATACTGGGGGCACCTGCTTTTACCTCATTTCCATCTGATTTACATAGAGTTGTAACTAAGGCCAGCGGTGTTCTCATCCATTTTAGTAAGTTTCATTTTGATTTCCTGGATTGCTTTGAAGACTGGTCTTGGGAAGATGACGAGATTTTCAATGCAGTTTTTAACTTTTCAGATCTCCCAGACACTTTGAGAAAGCGTATTGAAAAGCTTCCCGAGAAAATATTCAATATGAGCTTTAAAAAGGCATCATAATCAAACTTATCGGCACTTTAAATAATACAAATTGGAGAATTAAAAGTGGCTAAAACAAAAAATATACAGAAACGGAGTAAAAAGAAAATAAATAAGCCTCGTAAAGATGAATATGACAAGAACTATTTGCGAGCATCAAAAAAAGAAAAGGTAGACGCTGTATTTAGAAGGGCAGGTCTTCCAGCTGAGTTAAGAGATCTCGCAGATGAAATCCCACAGCACATCTATGACTTTTACTTATCTTAAAATTTAGCAAAATTTATTTTATCGGCACTCCCTAAAAATAATCAGGAGTACAAAATGTTAAAAAAACAATTAATCACTTATGCAGCTATTGGTGCAACCCTTATCTTATTGCCTCAGCTTGGCTATTGCGATGTGGTGGGGACCTTAAACTCCATTCAAGACACATTGGTCGGCAAGCTAATGCCACTGTTTGGAACTTTGGGGATTTGTTGGGCGGCCTTTAGTTTTTTCATGGGTAACCCAAATGCAAAGACTCATCTTTTCTTGGCAATTACAGGGGCAATCATTGGTTTTGGGTCTAGTTCTATAATTTCCTACGTTCAATCCGTGGTGAATTAAATGGGTCTTAATAGCTCTAAAGTTTCAAAGAGCTTAGATAAAAAGTTAAAAATTGCAGGCTACGAAGTCCCTGACATTTTAGCCATGTTTTTAAAGCTTTCAATTCTAAGTTTTATTTTTTCAGAGGCTCAGTACAAGTTTTTAATAACTTGGGGGCCTGTGGCAGTATTCGCAATTATTCTAAGAATAGGAAAAAGAGGTAAGCCAGATAACTACTTAGTTCATTTGGTGCGCTTTTTAGCAAGGCCAAAGTATTTTTGCTCTTTTGAGAGCGCAGCCTCAAAGCCTATTCAAGTTAAGAAATTAAAAACCACAAAAGGAAAACAAATATGAAAAAACATAGTTTAGCAGATCAATTAGAGATTTGGGGCGTAGAAGATAATTTTACGCTCTTTAATGATGGGTCAATAGGTTTTGGGTTAGAACTAAAACCTATTGATGTTAGTAGCAGTAGCGATGATTTCATCAACCAGATAGCAGTACAGGCCAAAACTTTTTTAAATGCTTTGCCCTCAGAGCTTGATATTCAGTTTGTGCAAGACATTAAAGCAGGCAATGACAATGTTATCTCAAATTATAGTGAGCTTACTAAAAACTCTACCAATAAAGTAGCCTCAGAGCTTACAGCTGAGAAAATAACAAAATTTAAAAAAATGGACTCAATGGGTGTTTTGCCTTACCACGGCCTAAAGGTTTTTATTAGAAAACCTTTTTCACAAAAACTGGTAAAACAATCTTTTTTCAGATCAAAAGAAAAAACAATTGAAATTTCAGAAACTGCGCTTATGCGCGAGAAAAAATTAGCTGAAAGAGTAAGGGCAGATTTAATTGAGGAGTTCACATCTTTTGGATTAAAAGTAAAATCAATTTCAGCAAAAGAAATACTTGAGGATATTTATAAGCAATGGAATCCAGATCGTAAAATTAGTTTGGGTAAAATCAACCCTGATGACGTGAGGGATGACCTTCTATTTACAGATGTTTCCATTAACGAAAATGGCTTTGAGGTATCTGGCTGGCACCATAGACTTATTTCTTTAAAGAACCTACCTGATCAAACCTTTTCGTCCATGTCGAGGGTTTTAAGGCAGCTTCCTTTTGATTCAAGAAGCTTTTTAACTATTCATGTGCCAGATCAAATAAAGGAAGTTGAAAGTCTACAGTCACAAAGAAGAATTGCTTTTTCAATGATGAATGGAAATAGCAGCAGAGTTTCAGATATTGAAAGCACATCTAAATTTGAAGACGTTGAAGGCTTGCTTGAGGAAATGATTGCTCAAGGTGAAAAAGTTTTTCATATAAGTTTAAATATTTTGCTTAAATCAAAAGATTTAGATGAACTTGATGATCAGTGTTCACATACTCTTGCCATTATTCGAGAAATGGCTGGAGCAGAAGGTTTGGTTGAAACAATTGCGTCTTTTGATATTTTTAGGCAAATCGCATTGCCAAATGCTAGAACTAAAGAACGACTGAAGAAAGTCAAAACATCAAACCTTGCTGATCTTCTACCATTGTATGCGCCTTGGAGTGGGCATGAAAAACCAAGTTTGTTACTTAGAACATCTGCTGGAAGTTTATTTAGCTTTGATCCTTTTGACTCTTCTCATACAAATGCCAACCAATTAATTTCAGCTGGTAGTGGTGCTGGAAAAAGCTTTTTTACCAATCTTTTTATTTTACAAATGCTAAAAGAAAATCCACGGGTGTTTTTTGTGGACATTGGTGGATCGTACCAAAAGCTTTGTGAAAATTTAGATGGTCAGTATGTTCCACTGGGTGTGGACTGTGGAATTTCGCTGAACCCATTTGATCTTCCACCTGGAGATGATAAGCCTTCTCATTTAAAAATTAAGTTCCTCGTTGGACTTATTGAGCTAATGACTAAAGAAGAAGATTCTAAGAGTCTTCCAAGGCTCACTCGCTCACTTTTAGAGGAATCTTTAATACAAGTGTACAAGAAGCATGAAAAACCTCTGCTGAGTGATTTAAGGGCTCTACTGTTACAGTCAGATAGCAGTCGACTCCGAGAAGTTGGTAACATTTTAAGCAGCTGGTGTGGAGACACTGCTTTTGGTCAATTCATAGATAGGCCAACAAATATTGAGCTAAACAATGGTCTAGTGGCTTTTGATTTGAAAGGGCTTGAGCTTTTAGGAGAGCTTCAGACTGTATGCCTGTATTTAATCACTGATCTTATCTGGAATCAGATTCAAAAAGAACGCTATCAAATGAAGTTTGTAGTTTTTGATGAGTGCTGGAAGCTTTTAAAAGATAAAGCAGGGCAGGATTTCATTGAATCTATTTTTAGAACCTGTAGAAAATACTTCACCAGTTGTATTGCCATATCACAAGCTATTCAAGATTTTGCAGAGAGTGAAATTTCATCAGCCATTATTCCCAACTGCTCTATTAAGTGGCTTTTACAACAAGGGCAATCAGACTCAAGCGCTATTGAAAAGCATTTAGGATTAAACGGTAATGAAGTTGAACTTGTAAATAGCTTAAAGCAAAAAATTGGTCATTACTCAGAAACTTACTTACTGTCAGGGCAAAACAACAGGTCTGTTGTCACAGTAGAGCCAACACCACTTGAACTTTGGCTTGCAACAACAAACCCAAAAGATCTCAAGGTTATTGAGGCAGAAAAAGAGCTTCACCCAGACAAGTCACAACTAGAAATTTTAAAATCACTATCTCAAAAATTTAATCACGGTATTCAAAATAACACTGACTACCAACCAGCAGTATAAGGAGGATATGAATGAGAAAGAAAGTCGTGGCTATAGCCATATCATTTTGCACTCTGTTTACAGTAGCACCAAAAGTTAAAGCAGATATGTTTGGCGGAGATGTTGTTGTTTTAGCACAGATTCTTATTCAAACTATTGAGCAGCTTGTGCAGTTAAAAAAACTTTACGACAGTGCTAAAGACAACGTGGATATGGTCAGAGAAATTAATGAAGGGATCAATGAAACATTAGGCAAATTAAAAGACATAGAGCCTAATTTAGACCCAGGAGTTTTTAAAGACTGGAAAAGGCTGTCTTCGGCAATTAAAAGTGTTGAACGTCTCTACGGCAAGGTCAGTGATTCTAAAAGCAGTAAGGTGCAAAGGGCACATGACCAAACTATTGCTGAAAGCATCGTTTTTAGTAACGGCCTTTATAAAAACTCAAAAAAAATTAATAACATTGGTGAAAGAATTCAAAGAAGAGCTGACAATGCTTCACCAAAAGGGGCACAAAAATTAACGGCACAGTCTTTAGGGGTGATGTTAAAAGTTCAAAGTGAAAGCTTAAGAGCACAAGCAAAAGGCATAAAGCTCAATGCTCAAGCTTTGGCAAGGCAGAACCAAAGGGATAAAAATACAGTGAATCAGATTCTAGAAACAGGAAATGATATTTCTGCTGCTTTAAAAAGGAATAAAGAAAAGAAACAGTTTAAACTTCCGAGGTTCAAATGAAAGACATTACTTGGTTAACTAAAGAAGCTTCAATGCTTCATGATATGTTTTATGACTGGTTCTTTATTCTTGCCTCAACTATGTTGTTAATAGGAGTTGCCATTGAGTACTTTAGGCTACCAATTGGGGGCTCAGCTAATTTTACTAGAATTATTGGCAGGGTTTTGGTGGCGACAATGTTATTAGTTGCATATCCAGAAATTATTAATAGCATTGCTGATCTGAGTGACTCAATTGTTGAAAAAATTGGAGGCATGAACAAAATCAATGAGATTCAAGCTCTAGCTTCAAAGTCAGTGGAAGAAAAGAGCTGGTCTTATACAGACATGGATGAAACATTTATTTGGCTTTTGTCTTACTTAGTTTATGCAGTTCTTTATTATACTGTATTTATCTATGATGCCATTATAGTTTATGGCTGGACAATTTCTTATATTTTTTCACCAATTTTGATTTTGCTCTATATTTTTCCAGCAACGGCTACAGCAACAAAAATGCTGTTTAGAACGCATTTTGAATTAGCTAGTTATAAAATCGTTTGGAGTGTTCTTGGGACATTATTGTGGAGTACAGCACTTGAGCACCTCTCCACCACAGGGCCTGACAAACCAAGTTCGTTAGTGGTTGCAGGCTACTTGATAATTGTGGCTTTTTCTATGGTGTTCACCAGAAAAGTTGTGCAGGGGCTTATTAACTCAGGAATGGCAGGAGTATCTTCTTCAATGGGAGCTTTTGGTGCTGCTTCAATGACCGCAGGTATGCTTGGCTCAAATGGTTTATCAAAGCTAATGAGAAGTCCTGTAACAATTCCAGCTATGGCTGGTTTTAAATTCACTAAAAAGCTAGCCAAAAACACCAAAAGTAAATTCAACCCACAGCAACGACAATACAGTAAAACATCTAACTATAAAACAAAGGTTTATGAAGCTAGTAAAAAGAAATAGCTAAATAAATTTATCAAACAAATATTTTATCGACACAATTGAATACAAACCTCATAGGAGAAATTAATATGAGATTACCAACAGCTTGGGCAAAAGTTGCTCATTCTAATTCAATATTAAAAATTTTAACAATTAGCTTTGGTCTAATAGCAGTACTCACAAGCACTTTATCAATTGCTATAGTTTATAAGCCACCTCTGGTAATTGAGAGATCCTGCGGTACAGAAGTTAGGAGCATTGTTGATAAAGAGCCAACAGATGAGGAAATCAAAGACTTTATTATTGATGCGTTAAAAGCAAGGTTTAATTCTGATGGTGGGAACTTACATTTACTTTCCTTAGATGAAACTAAAAAAAGATCTTTGGAGCAAGAACAGTTTTCTAAACAAAATATTATCCAATCAATAATATTAAAAAAAGAAAATATTATCATTGAAGAAGATACAATTTATGTGAACTCAGATCGCCACCTAGCTGTTGATGACCTAAGGCCTGGCTTTGTATTTAAGCTCAAAATTAAATTTGCAAAAACCAAACGCAGCCAACTCAATCAATATGGACTTGTCATTACAAAGATTGAAGAAATAAAACCAAAAAAAGAGGAGGAATAATATGAAGTACAATAGAGAGTTCGCTAAAAGACTATTTAAAGAGCTAATTATATTCACGCTAATTTATATTGCAGCATCAGTGTATTTCGCTGGTAGCAATAGTATTTTCTGTCAGGCTGAAGCTAAAACCTTGAGCTACGAAGTAAAAACTATTAAACTTAGAAATAATACAGTTAAAAAGATTTATCTTTCACATAGAGGAGGAGTTTTAAACTTCCCCTCTAAGCCATCCAAAGTTATTTTAGGGAATAGTAGCTCTTTTGCTATTGAGTATGTAAACAGTGACTTAGTTATTTCACCGCTTACATCAAATGCAAGAGCGCATATTTTTGTATACCTTGGAGATAGACGCTTCAATCTAGACGTTATTGCAAGTAGTAAGGGGTCTACAGTGATTCAAGTCAGAGATGCGCTTGAAGGTAATATCGAGGTGCCTTATGCAAAATGAAGTTGAAACTAAAATAGTAAGTCCACCTAAAATCAATGATCGTTTTGGAAAGTTAAAGTTATTATCAAAAAAACAATCCAATCTAGCGATTGCCGGAGGGTTGATTTTAGGAGCAATGTCTTTAATCTTTGTTTTTGGCAACAAAACATCTAAAGTCAGGAAAACAATAGTTGAAATTACAGCTCCAGTCATAAAGGAAAAGGGTTTGCCTTTATATGATCTTGAAAAAGACATAACTAAACCAGTCCCAAAGAAAAAAAAGAGGCGACGACCTAGAGTTGTCCGCTATGGCGGTCCGACAGTTATTAGTCGACCACTAACTGGAGAAATTCGTCCTGGCACAATGCTAAAAGCAAAGCTTGTTAGCGGAGCATCTGATGGAATGGTGAAAGCTGTTATAACTGAGGCAGGAGAAAGCCAAGGTGCTGAAGTGCTACCTCCTGGCAGTGTATTCATTGGTAGTGGTAAGTCACAAAAAAATAGACTTTATATTACTTTTACCCAAATTATCTTTCCAGACGGAAATTTTCATAAAATCAGTGCGGTGGCTGCTGATTTTAAAGATAAAATACCGGGGCTCAAAGGAAGTAACATTAATCACTACGGAACGAGGCTTGCTGCAAGTGCAGGCCTTAACTTTGTGGCTGGAGTTTCTGATGGGCTGAAAGACAGGACTGTTGTTCAAGGTGCTACTATTGACCGAAATACTTTGAAAAACGCAGCTCTCAATGGCTCAACACAAGCCGCAATAGAGTTATCAAAACAAATGCTTGCAGAATCTAGAGACGAAGAACCTAAAATTGAAAAAGAGGCTGGCACTATGATTTATATTCTATTTGATAAAGTTAATTAGAAGTATGGCTAATCTGCACACAAGACTTTACGTCGAGGTTTTGAGTGTTATTCTGAAAAAGTTGTGGTGACTTATCCACCTAAAATGGGGTAATATAAGCTACTAACTATTGTCATTTTTGATACAATTCTTTCGAGTGTTTTAGCTAACT
>CALLBC010000134.1 GCA_938001965.1 uncultured Bdellovibrionales bacterium
GCTCCATTTCAAGATGATTTAGGAAGAGAAGTTGACACTAATAACCCAGAAGATCGTTATAGATTTAAAGTGCCAAACCTTAGAAATGTAAAATTACATCCTCCATTTATGCATAATGGAGCCTTTGACACTCTAGAGGCCGTTGTTGATCATTACAGCAATGTTAGTTTTAGTATTAATAACTATGTAATACCACCAAGCTATCAACAGCATTATGATGACATCTTAGTCGTTGATACTGATGCCGCAAGAAACCAAGCGCGTTTAGATCAAATTGCAGATCCAAGATTAAGAAATAGCCTAAACCTTAACCCTACCGATAAAGCTCATTTACTTGAGTTCTTAAAAGAAGGGCTCTTAGATACTAAGTTTCAATCTCGCTAATTAAGGCCTATCACTTTGATAGGTTTTAATATAAAATCATAGTATGGAAAAAAATAAATGGTACGCAAATGGCATTCGCTTTGAATGCCAAGGCTCAGGGAAATGCTGTTCTTCACGTGGAGAATATGGTTTTGTTTACCTTACTAAAAGTGATCGTGAAGCCATGGCCAATGAACTTAATTTAAGCTTAGATGATTTTATTAAGCAATACTGCAAAACACAGGGCAAAGGGGTTTATTATTTAAAATCAGAAGACTCCCCTGATTGTATCTTTTTGAATAAAAACAAATGCAAAATTTATGCTGCTAGGCCTATGCAGTGCAAAACTTGGCCCTTTTGGCCCGAATCAATGGACGCTAAAACTTGGAAAAAGGAAATTGCTAGTTTTTGCCCTGGCGTTGGCAAAGGGAAGCTCCATTCTCAAAGCGAAATTGACAAAATAGTGACTGAACAACTTCTCTCAGAAGTGGAATAAAAAAAGCGACTTTATCATCCTTGATCAAGTCGCCTTAAGTAATTTTTAAATTTAGTTATTATCTAGCGTATCTTTTATTTAAGCTTTCTCTGATTTCAGCGCCCTCAATACTTAGACGTGTCCAAGGAATTGCCATTAAACGCTCTTTTTCGATAACCTCTTCTGTCTCTTCACAAATACCGTAAGTTCCACTATCAATTCTAGATAATGCCATTTCAATTTCCATTAACTGTTTACGGAATCTTTCATTAAGCCTCAAGAATTGGCTTTCCTCTAAAGCTCTTACAGTTTGATCACCCTCATCTCCACCTTTAGTGTCATCACGGTTAAGATTTTCGCGTGCATCTTTTACTCGGTTAAGTATATCTTCCTTTGATAGTAATAGCTTTTGTTTACATTTCTCGACTAAAGTTTTAGGTAAACCAGACATTTATACTTCCTCCATGATGCTCCAAACACTTAGTGCCAAATTGGAACTGAACTAGTTATTCACTGACCGTGAAAATTTTGCAAGAAGAATTTCTTAAAATCTCTTAATCTGCTCAAATATAATACATTAGTCTATATAAGCCAATTTCAGGAAATGGGCCACTATCTTGAATCTGAAATTCTTAAACGTTCTAAAATAAATTCTGCATGTTTTATGCGCTGCATTCTAATTGCGGTAACTTGAATACTACATCGCATAAATTAATACTCAAAATAATTGTGGTTATAATCTGTGTCAGAACAGTATTAAAATCAAAGCTTGAAATTAGTTAGGTTGTAATTAAAAGTGCAAACCACAGCCCATCCATCACTAAATTAAGGAACACACCATGGCTATTGCTCTCAATTTACTTTTACTTATCTTAGGTTTTACAATTCTCGTTTTTGGCGGCGACTTTTTAGTTAAAGGTGCAGTTGGTGTTGCCAAAAAATTTAATATCAGCCCCCTAATTATTGGACTGACTATTATTGCCGCTGGAACCTCAGCACCAGAAATTATTACTAGTTGTATAGCTTCCTTAAAAGGAAATACAGATATTGCGATTGGCAATATTGTAGGCTCAAACCTATTTAATCTTTTAGGCGTACTTGGAATTAGTGCCTTTTTAGCAACCAGTAAAATTAGTAAATCAATAATTAAATCTGAATACATTTTATTACTAATTTTTACCCTTACATTTATGGGCCTAATTAAGGATGGTGAAATTAATATTTATGATGCCACCATATGTTTAGGTTTATTACTTTGTTTTATTTTATTCACCATCTATAAAGCTAAAAAATCTAATTTAAGCCCCGATGAAGAAGAGCTGGAAACTTATGATAATTTTCTGTACACAATAGGCGCATTAGTTGGAGGGTTTGTATTTTTAATAATTGGATCAGAGCTTGCATTAAAGGCTGGTATTAATCTTGGTAAAATTGCTGGCTTATCAGATCGTATTATAGGCTTAACTATAATATCAGTGGGTACTGGCTTACCAGAGCTTGCTGCCTCAGCAATGGCCGCTATACGCAAACAAGGTGATTTAGCCTTTTCTAATGTGATTGGCTCAAATATTATTAACACCCTAGCTATTCCAGCAACTGCGGGATTATTTAATAAAGCGCAAATTAACCCATCCATTGTTAGTTTTGACAGTCCATTTTTATTAATTGCTACGTTTATTATTTTACCACTGGCCTTTCTAAGTAAATTTACTTTTAGCAAGCCTCAAGGACTACTTCTTGTGGGTGGTTACATAGGGTATATTGCTTATTTAAGCTTAAATATCTGAGTTTTTATTTCTGTAGGCAGAAATATCAATAACATCAGCGTCTTTTTCTAATGTTCTTTTAGGAGCTGGCTTTTGCTGTGGACGATAAAAACCATCTGATGGGTTACCAGTGTACACGTGTATTTTACCAATATTAATTCCCTTCTTAAAAAGCTTTTTAAGAGTACCCACATAGAGATTACGTGTAATTGGTAAAATAAAACTCATTCCTAAAATATCGGTTATAAACCCCGGCGCAATCATAAAAATGCCACCAACAAAAACCAAAAGTGCCTGTAAAAAAATTGATGATGGTTCACCGCCAGAGCGCAACTGCTCTTCAATTTGCCCAATCACTTGTTTGCCTTGGGTTTTGGCAGCATAGGCACCAATGATCCCAGAAACAATCACTAGGCCAACAGTATCCCATGTACCAATAACCTGCCCAACCTGAATAAGAACGTAAATTTCAGCAAGTGGTATTAACGTAAAAAATAAAAATAAAACTAATAACAAAAATTACTCCAATTCAATCACAACTGGGCAGTGATCTGACCCTGTTTGATCCTGTAAAATTTCCGCCGATTTAAGGCGCTTTACTAGGCCTTTTGTAACACATATATAATCAATCCTCCAGCCACGATTGTTTTTACGAGCGTTTTCACGGTAAGACCACCACGAGTATTCATCCTTTTTATTGGGGTGAATTTCCCTAAAAGTGTCGTGAAAACCAACACTTAAAAACTCATCAAACCAGCTTCTTTCCTCAGGTAAAAAGCCGCTGCTTTTGGAAAGTCTTACAGGGTCGTAAACATCGTACTCTAGGTGAGCCACATTGTAGTCGCCTAAGACAATCACCTCTCTTCCGGCGTCGATTAGCTTTTTAAGGTGCTTAGTGAATTTTTTTAAAAAATCTTGCTTAAATAGATGCCTCTCTTCCCTTGCTGCACCATTAGGAAAGTAAACATTAAATAAAACAAACTCTCCGTGATCGGTAACAACAAATCTTCCTTCAGAATCAAATTTTCTAATTCCAATCCCGTATGACACTGACTCAACATCTTTTTTTAAATAAGTAACAGTTCCTGAGTAGCCTTTTTTATAAGCCGAGGACCAATAAGCTTTTCTACCAAATGGATTTAACAGTTCATGCTCAAGTTGCCCAGGGTGAGCTTTAGTTTCTTGTAAACAAAGAATGTCAGGATCTTGGGCTTCAAAAAAATCTAAAAACCCTTTTTTTGCACAGGCGCGAATTCCGTTAACATTCCAAGTAATAATCTTCATTGTAACTTCCTAATGATAGTTAAATTTATAAACTACAGTTCGGATACATCTACCAATAGGACTTAGCAATTAAGAAGATAATAATTTGATTACACAGTGCTGCATAGCCTGAATAGCCTTCAGTTTTAGCCACTTGATGATTTTTAGTATTTATGGCAAATTTTTGCCTTAAACCGAGGTTTATTAATAAGATATAACTTCGTTAATGTATATCGCTTGAATTGACTCAAGCTAAGGAGAGCAACATGCCAATGATTGGTCAACCAGCACCACAGTTCACAGCTGAAGCAGTAGTAAATGGCGGAGATTTCAAAAAAATTAGTTTATCTGATTATAAAGGTAAATGGGTTGTAATGTTTTTCTATCCTTTGGACTTCACTTTTGTTTGCCCCACTGAAATCACACAATTTCGTGACTCATTACCTGAGTTTAAAGAGCAAGGCGCAGAAGTTTTAGGCGTAAGTATCGACTCAGTTCATGCTCACAAAAGATGGATTAAAGATGATCTTGGGGATTTAAATTACCCACTCATTGGTGATGTGACTAAACAAATGTCTCGAGATTATAATGTGCTTCTACCTGAAGCTGGAATTGCTACTCGTGGAACTTTTATTATTGATCCAGAAGGTATGGTACAATACATGGGTATTCATAACTTAAATGTTGGCCGTGATTCTAATGAAATTTTACGTGTTTTAACGGCTTTAAAAACTGGTGAATTATGCGCTGCTGGCTGGAAAAAGGGCGATAACCACTTATAAAATAAATTATTCAGCAAAACTCACGAGGCACACTAGTAATAGTGTGCCTTTTTATTTATAATGAGTACATTGTAGAAAAGCTCATCACATAAGGAAAAAAAATAAGGTTACGTACTGACGACACTCAATCCTATTTTTAAAATAAAATGAATCACGCAGAAAAGTTAAATAGTTTTAAAAATAACAGCATTGCAAACTACCCAAGCCTTAAAAGCTATGATTTTGAGAACTCTCTTAATTTGGTAGCTAACTTTAAAATACCTATTTCTAAAAAAGTTATTAGCCAGATTAATACTTTTGTTGAAACAATATTTTCAATTTCTAGAAAACCTGAATACAAAAGTTTTATTTTAAATAATAATCCGCATTATCAAAAATTACTACAAGCCAATAATTATTCGGTTTTAATGTCATATGACTTTCACATTGACGAGAATAACAATGCTCAACTTATTGAAATTAACACCAATGCTTCTGCCTATTTAATTGGGAATGAAATTTCAAAACTCTTAGACTCAAAGGATTACACCCAAGAACTTAAAAATGCATTCCTTAACGAATTTTCAAAATTTAATCAACCTGTAAAAAATATTGCAATTATTGACGATAATCCTAAAGATCAATTTATGTACTTAGAGTTTTTAATGTTTAAAGACCTATTTACTTCATGGGGTTATAAATGTTCAATTTTAGATTACAAATCATTAAAGTATGATGGAACTCAACTGATTGACACCGATGGCGCGCCCATAGATTTTATTTACAATCGCTACTGTGACTTTAATTTATCAGATTCTAGCTCTAATGATTTACTTAGTGCCTACACAAAAAATCAATGTTTACTTAGCCCTAATCCAAAAGAGTACTTACTTCTTGCCGATAAAAATAGAATGATTGAATGGAACACTGGCCATTGGAGAGAGAGCTTAGAGCTAAACACTAAAGAGATTGATATTTTAGACCAAACACTAATCCCCTCAAAACCCATCAATCAATTTAACCCTGAAGAGTTATGGGCCAATAAGAAAAATTATTTTTTAAAACCCACGCAATCATTTGGCGGCAAATCTGTGTACCGAGGAAAAAGTCTAACTAAAAAAACCTTTGAACGTCTAATTAGCACAGATACATTAGTACAAAAATTTGTTCCAGCCCAAAGCTTAGTCGCCGATGAGCAAAAGTGGAAATATGATTTCCGAGCTTATGCATATAAAGATAAAGTGCAATATATCCTGGCCCGCGCCTACCAAGGGCAAGTGACCAACTTACAAACTTTAGGTGGTGGGTTAGCGCTCGTTGATATTGTTGATTAAGATTTTTGTAAAA
>CALLBC010000135.1 GCA_938001965.1 uncultured Bdellovibrionales bacterium
TACAAAGTTTTGCTGGCTACCAGATTTTATTTTTTCAAAGGAATTATTTAATTGCGCCACATTAACTAACTCGCCACTCACTTTTACTTGTTCATGCAACCTTGAAATGAATTCAATTTTGTTATCATTTAATTTTACAAGGTCCTTGGTTTTTAACCACTCACTACTCACTGGAACAAATTTTGACTCTTGTTTTGTAAACTGCACCTCCCCCACGGTGAGGCTACTTCCCTTAAGTAATAAACAAGCTTGCTCATCAAGCTTGGCCTCTAGGTGCGGCAGTAAATTTAGCTCGGGCCTAGCCATTACACCAATACTACTTAGGCTTGAGGTGGCTACTGATGAACAAGCCTCTGACATGCCGTAAGTGAGCACAATGGGCCAACCTAAATTTACAGCTTGTACATAAAGCTCATCAGACAAATAACCACCGCCCACTAAGGCCACTCTTAAATTTTTGGGCGGCTTAATATTATTTTTTATAATTTCAAAAACATGGGTGGGAACCAGTGATGTTATTGTCACCTGCTTTTCAGTGATAAGATGGTTGAATTCATTCACATCAAACTTTGGAAACTGCTTTAAGTTTACTTTACAACCGCTCACATGGGCTCTAGCTTCAATAGATAAACCACCCACATGAAACCGTGGCAGCACATTAAGCCAAATATCACTGGCTGTTACTTGCAAGTGATCACACACAGCCCCCGCTGAGGCTAAAAAGGCTTTTTTTGGTAAAGCAAGGAGCTTAAAGCTACTTTTAGCTGTAGTCCCCGAGCTTCCCATCCAAATGATACCAGGAGTTTTAGGAATGGCATTAAACTTAATTAATTTTTGCTCTTCTTTACTTAGTTTTGGATTAATGAAGATATAGCTTTCCTCACTATCCCATTCAACAAACTTAGGATTTAATTGATAGCTAACCATTTTAAATCCTTTAAAATAAACTCAAGCCCCCAATTTTTTTTAGTAAACACCTTACTAGGAATGGAGTTTTGCTCAGAAAAACGAATTTGTGAGAAGGTGTTTTTTTCAAACATATCAAAACCCATTAACCCGCAATCCAGTAATAGCTCCCCTAATTCAGGCTTTAAAGACTGAGCAATGAAGTTAGCCCCCAGTTGCCCCACCGGATGATCCATATAATGGGTGATCACAAACCGGGCTTCTGTTTTTTTAAATTTATCAATAATGGGATAAACATCTTGAATGGCAGGCTTTAACACAATTACATTTGGAATTTCTGACTCATCTAAAGTCATTGGGTCAGCAGCCTGATCTAAAGCAATGTTCATGTCGTACTTGACCTCTAGGTGGCGCCACAGGCCAGGCTTAAAAGGGAATGGGTCTTCAATGAACTCCACTTTTTTTAGTATTCCATCTTTATTTTTATCTAGCCAAATTATGAACTCTTTTTTTTCAATGGAGCAATTAAAATCTAACCTAAATAAGGTTTTATGGGCTGATTTTTGTACTAATGTTTTTAAGGCATTGGTTTCTGCCCTTAGTTTTTTACCCATCTTAACTTTAAACTTACTATAACCTTTAGTTTCTAGGTTTAATAAGTCTAAAGCTGTAAATTTATTTATATTTTGTATGAGGTAATGGTTTTTAACAGTTTGAATTTTATTTTTATTTTTTGGATTTAAGCCCTTAGCCATTATTTTAGCTAAATTTAAAGTTTGCTCCCATTGATTGCCCGATATTTTTTTAAAATAATTTTTAATATCAAATAAATTATAATCTAAAAAGTTTTCACCAATATGGTAATCGGCATAGCCTATTTGGCCATTTTTATAATCACACTTAACTAATGCTCCATATTTTTCAGAAGCATAGGTTTTACTGTTAAGCTGCTTATTTTTAGGTATGAGCTTATAAGGGCAAATAAACAACTTCATATAATTAACCCCACAGAAAATAAAACACCAAATAGTAAATGTATCATCGCAGCCTTAGCTAAATATTTATTATAAATAGAACTGGGCTCATTAGACCAAATATTTTTAATTAAGATTAAAGCCAGTGGCAAAGTAATTAGGCTTAAATAAATAGCGGGATATGCTCCTTGTAAATACCAATAAGCCAATAATAAAAAAGTAAACAAATACAAACAAAGGATTTCAATGCGTGAAAAGGTTAAGCCAAACCTTACAGCCAGTGTAAGCTTATTCACTTTTACATCCTCTTTACTGTCCCTTAAGTTATTAATGGCAATGAGCACAGTGGATAAAAAGCCAACTTGCAAGCCAGCCACCACAGAGGACGTTGAAACACTACCTGTGTGAATATAGTAAGTTCCACAAAGAGCCACTAAGCCAAAAAATATAATTACAAATAAATCCCCCAAACCTTTATAAGCCAGTGGATAAGGCCCCCCGGTATATAAATACCCCATAGTAATGGATACTAAACCCAGTATAAGTATTGGCACGCCACCTTGTATTACCAGTGGTATTCCGCATAAAGCTGATAACAAACAACAAATAAAACCGGCAGTAAAAACAGTTTTTTGAGTGATTAGCCCTGATTGGGTAACACGCTTTGGGCCTGTGCGGGTTTCTGTGTCTGCCCCTTTTTTAAAATCTATGGCGTCATTAAATAGGTTTGTAGCTATTTGTATAAATGTGGCCGATAAAATAGCCCAAACACTTAACATATAGTTCACTTCAAAACCCTCAAAGCGCACTAATGCTGTGGCCACCAATATTGGAACCAGTGCTGCAGTGAGTGTTTTTAATCTAAATGCTAATAGCCAATTTTTGATCATGGGTGAGAGTTATCATAATTTAGTGGAAAGTGTAAGGGTATAAGCTTTGTGGGTGCTTAATGCAAAATAGATCCTTCGGCTACGCCTCTGGATGACGTGCTTTTCTGGATGATGTGCTTTTCTGGGGGACGGGTTAGTATGTACGTCTATCACAGTGGCTGAATTCAATATCACTGTTTGATGGCTCTAAAATGGCATTGATAGGGTCATAAATATTAAATATATGCTCTAGGCTTTTATTTAAATCTCTAAAGCCATTGCCTCTAAAGTTATTAGTGGGCAAATGAGGG
The DNA here is from genome assembly GCA_938001965.1 of uncultured Bdellovibrionales bacterium. Lineage (GTDB taxonomy): Bacteria > Bdellovibrionota > Bdellovibrionia > Bdellovibrionales > UBA1609 > JAHDIR01. The sequence continues at coordinate 3,061 of CALLBC010000135.1, forward strand.
TAAACCTCCACATCCATTAAATCACCCGTGCGGTTTCTCATAAATAGAGGCAAAAATTTAACGCCATTAATACGAATTGAGTTATTCCCTGCCTTTTCAATATTCACATACAAAACCACGGTAGACTTTTGCTCAACATCTGGGTGAAAGGTGGTAAAATTGCCTAGTGAGTAAAGTATTAAGCCTTCACGACCATCACTTGTAATATACTTTTCCATGGGCTGAAGCACATGAGGGTGTGACCCCACAACCATATCGGCGCCATGATCAAGCCAAAGATGGCCAGCTCTAACTTGTTGCTTAGTTGGCTTTTGGTGCTTTTCCTTGCCCCAATGTGGGAGCATAATTACAACATCTACTTGGCTATCAAGTATGGAAATTAAATCTAAAATAATTTGTTTATCCTGATGACACATTAACACCTGGTTATACTTATCAGGAACACCATTTGTACTTTCTGTGCAGGCAATCCAGGCCACAGTTAAACCTTTGTTCTCAGTGATAGTGTACCAAGGCCTGTCGTTTTCATTTTCGTCAGTTCGTCTTGTACCTGTAAAGTTAAGCCCTGATCTTTCTAAATTGTTAACCGTTCTGTCTGCTCCAATCGCTCCACGATCTAAAGAGTGATTATTGGCGGTAGACACCACATCTATTCCACTTTCAATTAAATCATCAGCCAGTGAAAAGTGAGTATTGAACCTTGGGTAAGTTGTATAAACATTTTTTTCATACTTATGACCTGGGTCTTTAGTTTGCTTATTATCTAAACCAATACCATCCGCTAAAGGTGTTTCTAAGTTTGCATATGAAAAATCGGCAAGATGAAAATAGGGAATCACTTCTGGCCATAAAGTTTTAAAATCATCATTACGAGCCGCTTTTCTTTGTAGAGGGCTATGCATAATTAAATCGCCAACAAATGAAAAGGTATAGTTAACTCCCTCACCGCAGTTATTAGAATAATCTATACTTTGCGCCGACAAGCTCACAGAAAATAATGACAAAAATATAATAACAATACTTATTCGCATACAATACCACTTCTTAGCTGCTCATAACTTATTACTTCATTGTTCTTAAACTTAGCTGAAAAATACTTCATGGCCTTGTCTAAGCTACCCACTAAATTTTTCTTACTGGATAACTGCTTATAAGCGGGCAATAGTTTACGCACTCCCCTTTCACCTTGATACTCAGTTTTCATATAAGTGGGCATTACTTTTAAGTTGCTAAACTGAACTGTAGCTCCATTAAAATTAAAACCAATAAAGGCCGATGCTCCCACACGGCGCTTAAATCTGGACTCATTTTTAACCTGATCTTTCCAATCCATAGGTGATTGGTTAGTTACAAAATTACCTAATGAGTATAGCACTGGAACTTTTATACCTTCAGAGTTAGTTAAATACTCCACCGGCTGCACCACATGGGGGTGATGACCAATAATGGCCTTGGCTCCAGCTTTCACCAATGCTTTTGCTAGCCTTTTTTGTTTTTTATTAAAAGTTTCTGCGTACTCTGTGCCCCAGTGTGGAGTAACAATAACTAAATCTGTTTGCTTACTAAATTTTTCCACCAAACCTAATAGTCTTTGCCCGGGAGCACCACCATCATAGCAGTACAGTAATTGATCCGTTTCTATTTTTAAGTTAGAGCCATATGTGCAACTAACAAAGGCAATACTCATATTATTTTTATAAATAACTCTTACTAACTCATCATCAGATTGGCCGGCTTTTTTGGTACCAAAGTGATCAAAGTTATTTTCATTTAAAAAGTCTATGGTCATGCCTATGCCTTTCACGCGCCTATCAAGAGTGTGATTATTAGACGTAGACAGTAACGAAAACCCAGCACGAGCCAAAGCTCTTACAGACTCCGGATGAAAGTTAAAAGAAAAATTGTGAGCAATGGCGCCAATAGAATACATGTTGTTGGTTGGGTGATAGACCTCAGACATGGTCATATCCACCTTACCATTAGGAAACAATCCTGGAGCAGCAGCTCCTTCTAGGTTAGTGTACATTAGGTCAGCCTGTTGTAAATAAGGTGTTGTTTCCCCCCATAAGGTTTCAAAATCACCACGACTATCATTTTTAAAGGACTGAACATATAAAGCACCATGAAAGAGCATGTCACCAGTTGCGGCTAACACTAAATCGTCATTCATACATGAGTCACTAGCCAGGGCAGAATTAGAAAATAAAACAGTTAAAAGAGTTAAAATAATATTTTTCATTAGTAGTCCTTACACTTTTCTTTATTAACACAAATTAAACCATGATCTTTATACACAGACTTATCCATATACCTTCTTGGAGTTTTATTTATTGTGTAGTTTTTGTCGGCATAAACAACATTCACAAAAGCTTTTACATCCACTTGATCGTAAAGCTCCATCACCTCAACATTATTCATTCTTATACAACCACCCGACTCATGATAACCAAGTAGCCCCTCCTCAGGTGTGCCGTGAATTAAAATAGATCTGGCCACGGAGTTGTTGTTTACCTTCCCTTCAAGGCCTTTCATTCTTAAAATTCG
>CALLBC010000136.1 GCA_938001965.1 uncultured Bdellovibrionales bacterium
ATAAATTGCTGTATAACCAGGCAATACCCCGTAAAAGAGCAAGAATACTACTGTTACTTTTACATAAAGTGAACAGTTAAATATGAAGGCTAAGTTATGGATTCCTTTAAAGAATTGGCCCTAGCGCCCGAGCTTATGCAAGCTCTTGAAAAAATTAATTTTAGTAAGCCCACAAAAACACAGGCGGCCACACTCCCTTTAGGTTTAGAGGGCAAGGATCTGGCTGTGTGTGCAGCCACGGGTTCAGGAAAAACCGCTGCCTTTGGCATACCTATTGTGGATGGGCTTATTAAAAAGCCAGGCACCGCTGCTTTAATTCTGGCCCCAACAAGAGAGCTGGCCCAACAAATCACTGTGTTTATGATGAGCCTCATCCAGTTTTGCCCAGATTTAAAAATAGCCTCTGTTGTGGGTGGTGCAGACATAAGAAGACAAATGAACGGACTGGCTAAAAATCCGCAAATCATAGTAGCTACCCCTGGCCGACTTATTGATCATATTAAAAGAAAGACTGTTAATTTAAAAAATACTAAATACTTAGTGCTTGATGAAGGCGACAGAATGTTAGACATGGGGTTCACCCCACAGTTAGATCAGATATTAAAGTATCTTCCTAAAAAAAGACAAAGCTCACTTTACACGGCCACCATGTCCATGAAAGTTAGGCATTTGGCTGGACAGTATTTATCAAAACCTGAAGCCATCACTGTTGGCGAAAGATCAATGCCAGTTAAATCTATTAAACAATCTGTTATTCAAGTTGATGGTAAACAAAAGTATGAAAAAATCTTGGATGTTTTAAATGAAAGGTCTGGCTCAGTTATCATTTTTGTTAAAACCAAAAGACGCACTGATTTTTTATTTAAAACATTAAAGTCTTTTGGCTATGAAGTCGCCGCCGTTCACGGAGATAAAACTCAAGGCCAAAGGAATAAAGCCATTAAACAATTTCGCGAGGGAACAGCTCGGATTTTATGTGCCACTGATGTGGCTGCTCGTGGTTTGGATGTTCCACAGGTGGAGCATGTTATAAACTTTGACCTACCAATGATGCAAGAGGATTATGTTCATCGCATTGGCCGTACAGCCCGTAATGGAGCAGCTGGTGAGGCCGTAAGTTTTGTTAGCGTTGAAGACCACAGAGCCTGGCTATCCATTGCAAAAAAATATCAAATTCCAGGGGTTGAATTAAAAAATGTAAGTGTCCGCCTTGGAGGTTTTAAAAAGAAAAGCTCACTGAATAAAAAAGGATCAAAGAAAAAAAAGCGCTCTTTCAAAACAAGCCACAGTAAGTCTGAAACGCAATTTAAAAAGAAAAAAAGAAATGCAATGAAGAATGCGCCAAAGAATAAAAAACGCCGCAGATCTAGAGCTCGCTAATGTTAAAACTTGGAAAATCTAACCTATTAACTGTGTTAAAAAAAGAACCTCAAGGTTATTACCTTGATGGTGGCGAAGAATGGGGAACCATTCTTTTACCAAACAAAAATGCCCCAAAAGATATTAAGATCGGCGAACAAACCAATGCGTTTATTTACTTTGACTCTGAAGATATTATTATTGCCACGGGCAAAAAACCTTTGGCTGGGGTGGGTGACTTTGCCCACTTAAAGGTGGTTGAAGCTAACGATATTGGTGTGTTTTTAGATTGGGGCATTGATAAAGACTTGTTCGTTCCATTTAGAGAACAGATTTTTAAAATGGAAAAGGGTGAATCCTATGTAGTTTACATTTACGTGGACAACAGCAATCGAATTGCAGCCACCACCCGTCTAAATAAACATTTAAAATCCACTAATACTAGTTTAAAAAGTGGTGACTCAGCCCAACTGCTGATTTACCAACAGACCGATATGGGCTTTAAAGCTATTATTGACAATAAGTACTCTGGACTAATTTTTAATGATGATCTAACCAATCATTTAAAACCTGGGGTTTTAGTGAATGGCTTTATTAAAAATGTTCGCAATGATGGAAAAGTGGATTTAAGTCTACGCCCATTATTAAAAGAGAGTAAACGCGACTTAACAGATAAAATTTTACTTATGCTAAAAGAGTCTGGTGGCACCTTGAATATATCTTCCAAGTCCTCTGCTGAAGTTATCAATAGTACATTTAATGTGAGTCGAAAAAAATTTAAAATCGCCTTGGGCGATCTATACAAAAAAAAGCTTATTGATACAGACAATGAGACTATAACATTGGTACGAAAATAAGGGAGCTCAACTTAATGAGCCCCCCCAAGGATTAGTCAATAAAAGCGGACAGTTTGTCCCTACCTGGCAATGGTAATTTTGCTGGATCCTTGATGTAAAATAAGTCACCATGAACATCCTGTATTAATAAACCACCACCTTGAATTTCTCTAGGCCAATCTAAAAGTTTAGTTTGGAACTGACGCTCACCTTGCGCCGTCTCCACCCACCACCTTCTTAACTCAAACTCCTCTTCAATCTTTAAGATTTTTTTAATCGTAAAACTAAAGCCGGCTTCAGCCAATGATTGATCAATGGCGTTTTTAGAGGCTTGATCCAAACTTCTAGAGTTAGCCACAAACACCTCTTCCTCCCCGTCTTTATTTACCAGAGAAAAGTATTTCCCCGGTGTCGACCAAGGAAAGCATGGTTTAATATTCACTTTTATTTTCTTTCCATTTTTTAATAACAACAAGTCTCCATCTCTTTCCAAAACTAATGAAAACTTTTTCTCTTCTTTCTTTTTTACTGGGTCTAATAATGGAGCCGTTTTTACTAAATGCATACATCCTCTTTAGCCCGTATGCACGCAGTGCATGTAAGGGCGATATACAGAAGTTTCTAATTTATAGTGCCCCGTCCCTATTGGACGATGCGGTATGAATTAGAGTTCCTCCTTTTGGTTTAGCCCGTATGCACGCAGTGCATGTAAGGGCGATAAAAATTTAAAAGTTAAGTGACCACCGTATTTATAGTGGTGGCCACTAATTATTTGAGTTCCTTAATATTAGGACACTGATCCACTATTAAGGTCCGCCTGCATTTTTACAAGCTTGGCATAAACTCCTTTCGGTAGTTTTGCTAACTCTTCATGGGTACCACTTTCAACCAACTGCCCTTTATCAATCACAAATAATCGATCAGCTTGCTGCAAGGTAGACAGCCTATGAGCAATGGCGAAAACAGTTCTTCCAGAGACCAATCTATCCAAGGCCTGCTGGATTTTTCTTTCCGTTTCAGTATCAACCGCACTGGTGGCTTCGTCCAAAATAAGTAACCTAGGGTTTCTTAAAATGGCTCGAGCAATGGAAACCCTTTGCCTTTCACCACCAGAGAGGGACTTTCCTCGTTCACCAACAATTGTGTCGTAAGCATGGGGAAAGCGACAAATAAACTCATGCGCATTGGCCGCCTTGGCCGCCTCAATCACCTCATCTAAAGTAGCATTTGGGCTGGCGTACCTTATGTTATCAAGAATTGAACCATGAAATAAATAAGGGTCTTGCAAAACCATACCAATTTGATTTCTTAATGATTCCATCTCAATATTTTTAACATCAACTCCATCTATACTAATACTTCCATTTTCAATGTCATAAAAACGAGCCATTAAATTTGTAAGGGTTGTTTTTCCTCCACCGGATGAGCCAACAAGGCCAATCATCTCACCTGGTTTCACGTCAAAGCTCACACCGTTTAAAATTTTACGTACACCATCATAACTAAAACTCACATCTTTAAAACTAACTGACCCCTGCATTGGCTCAAGTTTTACAGCATTTTTAGTTTCAATAATTAATGGCTCAGTGTCTAACACCTCAAACACTCGGTGAGCAGAGCTAGTTGCCCGATTTACCATTCTTGCCATTTGCCCAATAACCTCAATGGGCTGAACAAACATGCGCAAATAAATAATAAAGGCAACAAACACACCCGGGGATAAACCCACAAGCATTGAACCTGTGGCTTTATATTCAGTGATATGATCCAAAACTCTTGGCACGCCAAAAATCCAAACTGCTAGTACAATAAAACGAATGCTCATCATTAGTAATGGCCAAAAACTTGTCCACGCCTTATGAATATCATTAAACTCATTGGTCACGGCTAAGTTTCTATCTTGGAACTTAAGTGTTTCAAAGCTCTCCCTGTTGAAGGCCTTAACAACCTTCACCCCTGGGATAGTGTCTGATAAACAGTCCGTGAGTGATGACCACTTACGCCAAGCTCTTAAAAACATATTCTGCATACGCTGACCATGTTTATAAATCAAATAGAGCAATACTGGTACAGGCAATGTCACCACTAAACCCAATGGCCAATCTAAATATATTAAAGTGGCTGAAAGTCCGGCCAACATTAATAAAGAGGTTGTCACTTCCACAACACCAAAGGCCACAAAATCCCAAATCCTATCCGTGTCAGAACCAATACGGCTAATCAAACTACCCGTTTGCTTACTCGAGAAAAAACTTAAGCTCAACTTATGTAAATGTGAATAGGCTTGGTCTCGCAAGTCTTTAGCCACATATTCACCCATAATGGACATGGTTTTTAATCTCATCCATGCAAAAATCTCTCTGGCTACATAAACAACCACTAAGGCTGCAATGGTCACTGCCATTAATTTTTTAACTTCACTTAAAGTTAAAACTCCAGACTGGTAGGGCTTAATTAGGTCATCAATTAAATAGGCCGTTAAATAAGCTGGAATTAAACTGACCAACGTCATTAAAATAGCTCCGGTTAAACCAAAAGCCACTTCTTTTTTATAGGGCTTTAAATAACTTAACAAACGCCAAATAACAGCCATTTGGTTTCCGGCCACTGAGGCTTGAGCTTCTTTAATTGGCAATAGAAGTTTATCCTTATAAGCTTTTTGCTCATCAGTGTTAGTCTTTGCAGTTTTACCAATTTTTTGTTGCTCCACCTGATGCTCCACTAAAAACTTAATCAAATTGGCTGAACGACTTTGACGATGACTATACCTAACAACTAAAAGAGCTTCTGCCTTTGCCGTGTTATAAAACACCAAGCGGTTACTACTTAAACCTGATACTTCTTTTGCTTCATCAATTTCGCTACGAGAGTAACTCTCCAAAGCCCAACGCTCTTTGTTTTGAGTGGCATAAACCAAATGTTTTTCAGTTAAAATTAGCCATGATTCGATTAATTTAAATCGGTCATTAAAGTCTATATAACTAAACACCTGAATACTTTCGTTTTCATAGTTTTCTTTCAATTTTTCTAACAACTTCAGCGGTAATTCTGCGGGCTGATCCGTATATCTCTGGATCATCTCCGCCGAATTAAGCTGAGTTTGTTTCATTTTTTTAAATAATTTCATAATATTTCCTGTTTTATTTTTGAATAATACAACTCCCCCG
>CALLBC010000137.1 GCA_938001965.1 uncultured Bdellovibrionales bacterium
TGGCCAATCACCATGAGTTCGCTCTACCCATGAGCTCATGTTTTTAATCCAAATATCAGTGGTGTTAAAGGCAGGAATATAATGGAACTCCTCGCCACCGAGCTCTTTAAACTGTGCTCGTAACTCCATATCCACCTCTTCCAGGGTCTCTAAACAGTCGCATATAAAACTAGGGCAAACTACACCTAACCTTTTAACGCCTTGTTTTTTAACCAGGTCTTCAATATGTGAAGTCGTATATGGTTTAATCCATTCGGCCCTGCCAAGTCTTGATTGAAAACTGGTGGATAGAGTAATTGATTTTTTCGTTTTTAGTTTTTGCCCAACCAAGTGAGTGGTTTCAAAACATTGGGCACGATAGCACAGGTGCTCTTTGCCAAATTTTTGCGGACAACAATCTCCTTGCAAACAAGTTTTTCTGTAGGTCCGACCTAACTTCTTCATATGCTTTTCAGGCAAACCATGATAGCTAAACAAAACATGATCCAGATTTTTTCCATCTATTTCATTTTTAATATGATCAGTAAGCGTGTCTAAATACTCTGGTTGGTTAAAAAAGTAATCACACTTAAATAACTTAGGGTATCTCTTACCTTTACTTAATATTCTTTTCACTTCACTAAACACAGTCTCAGTGCTCGACTCGGCATACTGTGGATAAATGGGAAGAATATATATTTCTTGAAAGTTTTTATAATGATCTAAGGTGTCCTCTAGCGAGGGGCCATTGTATCTCATGGCAAAATCGACATGAAAGTTTTTAAGTTCAGATGAGATTTCTTTCACCATATTTTTAGTATAAAAAACTAATGGTGAGCCATTTTGCCCCATCCATATTTTGTTATAAGCCTCTGCCGAGGTATGACTTCTTTTTGGCACTATTAGTTTTTTTACCAATAGCCAGCGCAGGGGCTTGGGAATATCTATAACCAAAGGGTCCATTAAAAATTCATCTAAAAACTCCCCCACCTCTCTAGCTTCCGGTAGTTTTGGAGATCCTAAGTTAACTATTAATAATAATTTATTTGGTTTGTTCATAGTTAATCCTTGTTGCCAACTCTTTAGACTTTTCTAAAAGTTGTGATAGCCCTAAATTTCCTGTATAGTTACCAAAAAGATATACATTTTTAGTAACTTCTTTTTCTAAATTATATTTTTCAATAAATTGCTCTAAATCATTATTATATAGAGGCAATGTGTCTTTCCATAACTTAACATCAATATGATCAAATTTTAATTCTTTATCCCAAAGTTTTAGGGCATCCTCTTTAACTTTAGTGATTATTTGCTCATCATTTTTGCAAGTTTTAAGTAATTCATCTCCTAAAATCCATGTTTGTAATGAGTGGCCCTTATAACGACTTGGAAAAATTGCCGAGTCAAAAAGCACCCCTAAGGAATTAAACCCCTCAGACTTGGGAAATAAGCAACCAAACCCCTCTGGGTTATGGTCTTCTTTTTTAATAAAGCAGGCCACTTTGGCAATACTTATGCTTTTAACCTTAGCTAAGTCACGGGCAAGTTCTGCATTAATATCACCCAAAATATGACCTGCCATATTTGCACTACAAGTTAATATATTCAGCTCTGATGGGTCAAGCTTACTCACTTCAGTGTTTAATACTATGTTAACCCCATTACTTGTTAGGTAAGCAGCTAAACTCTTACAAAACTCCTGCATTCCACCATTAAAACAAACAGTCTGTCTTTTAACGCCAGAACCTTTACTACTATTGCTATCCTTAAATAGGTTTTTAGTAACTAATGTGGCACTAAGATTTTTTGAAAAACTAGCATAAACCCCTTGAAAGGCTGGCTCAATAAGGCGGTTTAATAACTTACTTGAAAAAACTCTCTCAACCCATAGCTTAAAGGATTCACCCTTATTGGGCTGGAACTTTAATTTATTTCTTTTAAACTTAAATATTTTAGCTATGACCTTTAAGGTTTCAAAAATACCAAAAGGCCACCTCGTCATTTTACCCTTATAAAGTAAGTACTTCTTCTTGGCATTTGGCCCCGGGTACAATAACTCAACCCCAATCTCAGAACATAAATCAATTAGTGCTTTTGAGTTAATTAAACCATTAGCAGCATGATCAATCACACCATATTTTGTCATAGGGCTTTGTAATAAACCTGCTACTTGGCTATTCTTCTCTATCACTTTAACAGCATAACCGTTTTTATGTAAAAAATAAGCTGTGGTAAGCCCAGAAAAACCGGCACCAACTACAGTTGCTTTTAAACTCATATTAGATGGACTTTGAAAAGGTTTTTGCATCTGGCTTTTTTAACCTTAATCTTTGATCCCAAACAAGGCATGCGTTTCTAATAAAAGGATGGCCTTTTTCAGTTAACTTTAATTTACCTGCAGTCACCTCTACTAATTTGTCATTAATCATTTCTTGAAGAAAACTTTTAACATCTTCACCTTGTTTATCGTCATCAATATCCACTTCAAGTTGAGTCATGAACTCCATCACCTTTTTTCGATAGTAAATATCATCAGAATTTAATTTATGCCCTCTTAATGTGGCCGTATCCCCTTTTTCAACTTTTTCTTGATAAAGAGTTAATACTTTTTCATTTTGATGAAAACAATCTGTAGTCTCTGATATACTGCTTACTCCTAAGCCTAGTAACACTTCAGACTTTTTACAGGTATAGCCCATAAAATTACGATGTAATGTTTTATCACTCACCGATATGGCTAAACTATCTGTGGGTAAAGCAAAGTGATCCATTCCAATCTCAATATAGCCTTCAGCTAAAAACTGCTTTCTGGCATACTCATACAATGCTCTTTTATCAGCTCCCATTGGCAAGTCTTCGTCTTTAAAAAGTTTTTGTGATGGCTTAATCCATGGCACAATGGCTAAGCTGTATAAAGCAATACGGTCAGGCTTTAAACTAATTGTTTGCTCTATAGTTTTTTTAAATAATTCCATGGTTTGTTTAGGTAAACCGTAAATGAGATCAAAGTTAACTGATGGCATACCTAGCTCACGAGACTTCTCTGTAACCATTTTTACCTTTTCATAACTTTGCACACGATTAATAAGTTTTTGAACCTCTATATTAAAATCTTGTACACCTATACTAATACGGTTAAAACCCAGCTCAGCCAGCGTTTCTAGCTGTTCAGTTGAGCAACGTCTCGGGTCCACTTCTATGGATGCTTCAAACTCATTTTTATCAATATTACAATCTTTCATTATTGGTAACATTAGCTTTTTAAAGCTTTCTGAAGAAAGAAAGTTTGGCGTTCCGCCACCTAAGTGAATTTGCTTCAAAGGGCGCTTAGTAAAGTTTTGAACTTTAGCTTTATAATTATCCCACTCTTTAAGAAGAACATTTACATAGTCCTCACCGCGAGACTTATTTTTAGTAATACTAGTATTACATCCACAAAATGAGCATAAAGTTTCACAAAAAGGTATATGCACATACATGGACCAAGCTGAACTATCATTAGCCAAACTATTATTTAAAGAATTGAGCCAGTCCTCAGAACTTGGTGACTCTGACCAATAGGGAACAGTTGGGTAACTTGTATACCTTGGCACCGGGTGATCATATTTATTTAATAGTTTAGTAAACTCATCCATTTAAATACTCCCTAGTATAGTCCACCACAAACTTCACATTATCTTCTGGTGTTTTTGGCAAAACTCCATGCCCTAAACCGAATATCCATTTTTTTCTTTGCTCTAAGCTAAGCTCTTTCACTTTATCAAGCTCAGCTGTTAAATATTTTTTTAAGTCTGCGCGATCACAAAATAATAAGTTATTATCAAAGTTCCCTTGAATAAACCCATTTCTTTTTTCAGCCAAGCACTCAGCCAAGTTTAAACGGTGATCAAAACCAACTCCAGACAAATTATCATCTAATAAGTAATCTTTAAAATAATTTTTATGTGTATACTTAGAGTAATAGGCCAGCTTTTGCGGATAAACCGAAGCTAATTTTTTTATTGTTGGCGCAATCATTGATAAGTATATGGATTCACTCAACTCACCGGCAGCTGTGTCCATAACCATAATCTGTTCTGCCCCACCATCTAATTGCAACTTTATATTTTTAACTAAAAAGCTAAACATAATCTCTTCAAACTGTTTAAACAAAGTTAAATTTTGTTTGGCTAGATTTAAGCCTCCTTTATGTGAACCCTCAACCGCATACGTGAATAATGTCCACGGCGCTCCCACAAAACCAATTAAGCTTTTATTTTTTGGTAAAAGCTCGCGAGTTGCTTTTACGCTTTCATATTGAAAATTCATAAAGCCAATAGCTTCATCTACAGACTTTAACTCACCAATATTATCTAAGGTCAGCTGCCTATCAAGCACTGGGCCTGGCTTGTACTCTAAGCCCATACCTAGTGCCTCTAGAGGAAATAGTAAATCACTAAATAGAATTGAAATATCAAAATCAAACTCTTCAACCGGCCCAAGAGCCACTTGCGCCGCTAACTCTGGTTGCTTACAAAGATCAACAAATGAATACTTTTGGCGGTAACCTTGATAATGCTTATGGTATCTTCCTGCTTGGCGCATAAACCAAATGGGAGGTACTTTTTGCTCAACACCATTTAAAACATTACTAAATTTTTCATTATACATATTAACTTCCTTGCTTTTAATTTTTAAATAAATATCCAACACCGCGAACAGATTGTATTAAATGAGCCTGCTCGCCCAAACTACTTCTTAGCTGCACAATAATATTATCCACAGTTCTATGGCTGGGGAACTGATCCTCACCCCAGGCTTCATCCAGTAACTGATCTCGACTGACAACATTAGGGCTATTTTTAGTTAAAATCTTTAACACCGTAGCCTCTTTGGCAGACATTTGTTTTTTATTTTTACCATCAAATATTGTATGACTCATAAAATCAATATAAGCGTCGCCAGACAGCTCAACCCTATCTTGCCCATGATTCTGTAATACATTTTTAACTCGAATTAAAAACTCTTTAAGGTGAAAGGGCTTAGGGATAAACTCAACCGCTCCAAGCTCATACCCTTTCAAACGATCTTCGGCACTGTTTTGAGCCGTTACAAAAATAAAAGGACAATTGTTTTTCTTTCTAACTAACTTAGAAAACTCAAAACCAGAGCCATCAGGTAACCCAACATCTAGTATAATTAAACTAAAATTAATATTTTCAATCTCAGCCTTTGCAGAATCCAAAGTGGTCACCCATGTGGTTGGCAAACCCTCTTTATCTAAACGACTTTTTAAAGTAGCACCTAAGCTATTGTCGTCTTCTAATAATAACACATTCATGATTGCACTCGCTTGATATGTAAAATTACATTAAACGGGTTATTAGAAAACTCAACTTCACCATCCATTGACTTCATTAATGATTTAACAATATGTAAACCTAAACCACTGCCACTACTTGGGTTATGCCTATAATAAAGCTCCCCCAATTTTTTTTCATCTCCTTTAAAAGGACTGCCATTATTTGAGACCTGCAAAACATGAGAGTGAGCGGACTTTTCAATAGATATATTAATTTCAGTGGCCTTGCCATGAACTTTAGCATTATAAATTAAATTTCTCATAATAATCTCAATAGCTCTTTTATCAACTCGCAGCTTATGATCTTCTCCACTATAATTTAACTGAATATCAGGCCAGTGGTAACTTAAACTTTTAATAATATCTTTTACATATAATTCTTCAAAGTGGAGTTTTAACTTGTCACCACCGGCAAATTGCAAAGAGTTTTCTAGTTGCACCTGCAGTCGCATACTATCATTGACCAAGCGATTAATTAGGACTTCTGAACTGGGCTCTTTTACATCCTCTTTGATGCATTCAGCTTGTAGCCTTAGGCTCGCAATAGAGGTTTTTAAATCATGACTAAATGAGGCTAAGAACTTTTTAGTTTCAGCATTTTTTTGCCCCTCTTTTAAAACAAAGTAAATTAGTGTTCCACCACCTAAAACTAAAAGAATCATCCATGTGACTCCCTCGGAAATAAGCATAACCTTATATCGACTTACTTCTTCAGCGGCTAAGCCTGTTGAATGCTTTAACAAATTTAAACCATTAATTAGCCACCAAACGGCTAGTGACAACGTCACAACAATCCAAAGTGTTGATAAATAAAATTTCCAGTTTTTAGTGATTGGCACTGGCTTCCTTTAATGAGTCTATAATTATATTCTCGGCCTCAGCACACACTTCATCCGTGTGAGCCCAAGACATAAAACCCACTTCGTAAGCATTAGGAGCTTGGTACATTCCACGCTTTAAACAAGATCTAAAGTATTTAGCAAAGTTATCTGCCATTCCAGCCGGAAAGTCTTTTGGCGATGTAATTGGCTTATCTGTTTTTGGTGCTAGCCAAAAAAGTGATGAGTATTGAATCATCTGCCAATTTAATCCCAGCTCATTAATTTTATTATTAATATTTTTTGCAAACTCAGCCGTTCTTTGCTCTAAAACTGCTTGTATATTATGTTTTTCTAATTTTTTTAAAGTGGCAAGACCAGCAACCATCCCAATTGGATTAGCAGCTAATGTTCCAGCCTGGTAAACCCCACCCTCTGGTGCCATATGAGCCATGATTTCTTTACGAGCAGCATAAGCTCCTACCGGGAAACCACCACCGATGACTTTACCATAAGTAACGATGTCAGGAATTAAATTTAAGCGACCAGCCATTCCTTCAAAGCCCACTCTTAAACCAGAAATCACCTCATCAAATATAACTAAAGCTCCATGCTTTTTAGCTAAATCATAAACAGTTTTAGTAAACTCTTCTTTTTGAATTAATAACCCATAATTGGCCGGAATTGGCTCCATGATCACACAAGAGATCTCACTACCATGTTCTTTAAAAATATCTTCAACATGGTTTAGATCTCCAAGTGTTGCAATTAAAGTGTTAGACACAATCTTAGATTCCACCCCTAAACTACTACTTTCAGACATTCCTGCTAAGCCACTGCCTGACTTAACCAACATATTATCTACATGGCCATGGTAACAGCCTTCAAACTTTAATACTTTTTCTCTTCCTGTATGGGCGCGAGCTAACCTTAAAGCTGTCATTACTGCTTCAGTTCCTGAACAAACAAACCTTAACTTATCTATAAAAGGTATTTTATCTACCAGCCAACTAGTTAGCTCCACTGAGTAGGGATCTAAAGCTCCTAAGGTCCAAACCTTATTGAACACCTTCAGCACTTCTTCTTGAACATCTGGATCTCTATGTCCTAAAATATTTGGTCCAAAACTTTGGCAAAAATCAATATATTTTTTTCCATCCACTGATGTAACATGGGCTCCACTTCCCTCACTAAAAAATACAGGGTCACAGCCCATATTTTTAAAGGACCTAACTGGGCTATGCACTCCACCTGGAGTAACAGCAAATGACTTTTCAAATAGTTCTACTGAATTCATTAGATAATTTCCTTTTTCCAAGCCTCATATCCAAGGCAAACAAATAAATTTTCAGGAGCAATTTCACTTTTCAAAGCTTCATAAGTATGACCAGGGCCACAGTAATGAAGTTCATTTTTTATTTCAGGACATACTGCCACAGCTTGCTTAAACATCTCTCCACTCATCCAATAAAAGTGCTTAGCTCCCGCCAAGTCTTCAGGCTTAAAACTCCACTTCACTTCATAAGTGGGAATTAGCTCTTTATTAAAAGCCACACCTTTACTGTGGGTCAGTTTCCCCCATTTAAAATTAGAATCAAGCAATTGCTCTAAGCGCATGGGCTCTTTTTCACCTAAAGACTCTGAGCTACCATGAACCCATACTCCACGGCTAGCTAGCTTCTCCCAAGTGATTAAGCCACTAGTCCAAACTTTTTGCCCTACAGCCGGAGTATAGCCCTCAGGTAGGGTACTTAACTTGGACACATATAAGCCCGAAAAGTTGTTTAAGGCCTCTGTATCTATATTAATTTTTACTCTTTCAGCTGGAATAGACTTATTCCCAGGCCATATTTGATCTTCGGTGGTTTTAATTATTTTTTTATCTCGAAACAAAGTAGAACTACTTTGAATTTGCCCATCAACTTCACGAGACAAATAATAGATTTGGCCATAGTCACGACTTAAATAATTAACACCTAACTTACTATGGCATCCACCACCAAGTTCTTTTAATTTTAATCTTTCAAGTTTTACAGTTTCAAAGTCATCATTGTAGTTAATTGCATTTAATGTTTTTTCAATATCACTTCCTTTTAACACTTCAACAGCCAATGCTCCTTGTGCTGCCGATGATGGAAATAAAGAAAGTGGCAATACCATCCACTCACAAAGTTCAAGCCCTTGCCTGATCTCCTTGCGAACCTCTGCAAACTCACTACCTTCAGCGGATAACATACGATCCACCGCAGCCTTTGCCATAACTAAGGCATCAGAGCTACCCTTTAATAATTTCCCTAAACGCGTAGGAATATTACCTCTAATTGGAGTAAACTTTATAGTATTTAGCTTGGCTGGATAAAGCTTATTTAAGTGTGCATTTACAAAAAACTCTCTACGTGGAGAGGATGTCATCACGTCAATTACACCAGTGGATTTTATTTTCTCAATACTTGATTTCTTAACTAACAGTAAGTCTCTAGCGTCGTGACGAGGTAATGTTAAAGCAATAGTGGTGTCATTGTCCTCAATGGGTAAGTCCTTCCAAGAATGGACCACCATATCCACCTCTTTATTTACAATGGCATCATAAAAGTCTTTGGTAAATAAACCTTTATTTTCAGAGCCAGATAAATCTATATCTAAATTTTTATCTCCAAAAGACTCACTGTAAATATACTCCGGAATAGCTTGAAGTTTTTCTTCAAGATATTTACCAACTGTTTGTAACTGTAGTCTTGCTAGGTCACTCTTTCGTGACGCCAACTTTAGGCGCATATATCATCCCAACCAAAAGGGTTTAATTTTTGGCCCTTAACTTTGCTCTCTAAAATAGTCTTAATCATTAAGTTGGCTTGGCTAACCTTTTTTTCTATTTTACTTTTGTTGTTCTCAATTTGGTTAAAAAATTCTTTTAAATTAACTACAGGGCAATCTGTAAAAATTGGATCATCCTGAGAGCGTCCTCTTAGATCATAAATTACATCAAAGTTTGAGTTAGAAATCCACTTTAGTAGCTCTTCACTATTTAGTGGAGCGGCAATAATTAATGTGCCCGACTTATCACTACTCAAATTTAATTCACAGTGCTTTAAATCAATGAGAGCTTTTTTAGCTTTAGATTTATTAACATCGCGAGAGTAAATATAAATTTCTTGTGAACGTTTTGACAACCATGGCGTAATGTCTTCAACAAATTGCCCGGCACCAATAATGTGAATGTCTTTATTAAAGTTTATTTTTTTTCTTAAGAGACTACCGTAACTTTGTGCTCCTAAATTAATTAAATGCTCAGATCTAATTTTTTTTGATGCATTTCTAATATCAATTAATATTTTTTTTACAGCAACACAGTCCATATCATCTTCGGGAAAACTTTCCACAAAGTTTTTAAACTGGCCAAAAACTTCAGTTTCACCAACCATTGGTGACTTTAAACCACATACCACTTGTAACAAAAACTTATAGGCATCTACTCCTTCAAAACACTCAAAGTTATTATCATTGTTAATAATGTTAGAAGGTTCAGACTTTATTCCAAAGTAAATTTCACGCAAACAAGTCTTCCAATGCATAGACATTGAAGTTTCCTCACCAGAATTAGCTGCGCCATGTTTTATATAAAATTTAGATAAATCCACCATAAATATTGTATCTCAGAGCCCTCGATAGATTGTCACAGTATTGTCACTAAGCTTTCAATTAAACAAGCACCTTAACTATAGTCGTGCCTTAGATACATCAATTACGCGCCGCCCCCTAAATTAGAGCTTATTTTGCTTCAAATTTGCTCCAAGCGGGACTTAATTAACCTCATAAAAGCAAACTTTAGTCCGTCTAAACCACAATTTGAAAATCTTAATTTGAGACTTAACAATATGGCTAATTTGCCATAAATATAGCCTAAGTATTTAATCTTACAGCCTCAAAATTTGTTAATACAAATTGGCAAAGGACAGTATATGAAAAATTTATTAGTATTGCTTAGTTTTGTACTCTTATCTTGTGCAACTTCTCAAGCAAACCCACTAGAAACTATTAACGAGTTAGATATTGTTGAGTACATGGGGGATTGGCACCAAGTAGCACTTATTCCAAATAAGTTTCAAAAAAATTGCTACTCAAATACAATGGCAAGCTACAGTTTATTACCTGAAAACAAGAAAGGCATTACTCATATTGAAGTTAACAACTCTTGCTTCAAAAAAAATGGTGATTTTCAATCTGGCTTAGGAAAAGCTAGAGTAAACCCTAAGTTTGATTCCACAGCAAAACTACAGGTGGCTTTTGCAAATATTTTAGGTAAAACACTTTGGTTCACAGCAGGAGACTACTGGGTATTAGATATTGGTGAAGACTATGAATATGTAGTTGTTGGTGAGCCTAAAAGAAAACTTGGTTGGATCTTAGCAAGAAGCATGAGTCTATCAAAAGAAAAACTACAAGAGATTAAAGACTTACTTTACAAACAAGGTTATAACCCTTGCGATTTTATAATGTCTCGTAATAATAAGTTAGATGCTAAAAAGCTTCCAACTGTTTGTGAGCATTTAAACTCTTTATAAAAAATATTACATATTTAAATAAAAAAGCCCTAAGAAAACTTAGGGCTTTTTTTTATTTTTAATTACTTACTTTGTTTTTAATATACAAATTCCTTAACAGCTTCTTTATAGACCATAGGAATATTATTGGTATCAGCGAAGGTCATTTGCGGAATAATAATATCTGGCACAGTTCGCATTGCTTTTCTAATGGCATCAATTATGTGCACTGACTTAGCAAGCCTAGCGGCTTCTCTTGCTCTCTCTGGATTAACTACCCCCTCAGACACAACCTTTCCTTTTAACCACTCCTTTTTATCAACTGTTTCCATAAGGATTTTTTTCATTTTAGCAGGAGTTAAGCTTTTATTGACCTCTTTTAAACTTGCAGCCACACCAGCAACATATGGCGCAGCCATTGATGTTCCTGACATGGCCAACATTTTATCACCACTTAAATGAGGAACTGAACTCATTTCAGCCACACCTGGGG
>CALLBC010000138.1 GCA_938001965.1 uncultured Bdellovibrionales bacterium
ATAGGGTTCTAGGTCTGCAATGGTAGCTTCATGAAAGATTTGTTCACAAATATTTTTTGGTTGTGGGAGCTCCGTATTTTCCCAGTCCATGGAATACTTATTTTTAAGAGCATCTTTATACTTTACAAGCTCAACATCTTTTTTCTTAAAATTTTCTTGGTATTTTTTAAACTTTTTATTTTGTTCAATGAGGTAAGAGCTTCTTTTTTCTTCTGTGGATAATTTTTGGCACTCATTAACAACTAAGGACGCGTCTTTAATATGGCACAAGATACCTTCATAGTTAGGCGCAATTTTAATTGCAGTATGCATTAGCGAGGTGGTAGCTCCGCCAATAAAAATGGGTAGATTAATTTTTTTATCTGAAAAGGTTTTAACATTATAAATCATTTCATCTAAAGAGGGGGTGATCAAACCGCTGAGTCCAATATAATCAGCATTATTTGAGTTGGCAGCCTTAATAATATCTTCACAAGAGACCATTACACCAAGATCAATAACTTTATAGCCATTACAGGATAATATGACTGAAACAATATTTTTACCAATATCGTGCACATCACCTTTGACTGTAGCAATAATAAATGTGCCCTGTGTGGCTGCTTCACCATCTTTTTGGTCTTCCATAAATGGTTCTAAGTAGGCAACAGCTTTTTTCATTACACGAGCAGATTTTACAACTTGTGGAAGAAACATCTTACCGTCACCAAAGAGCTCACCAACTACTTTCATGCCATCCATAAGAGGGCCTTCGATTACTGAAAGTGGATTGTTTATTTCTTTGTATATTTCTGCGGTGTCTTCAGTGATAAATTTATCAATGCCATGCACTAATGAATAAGTAATTCTTTCATTGAGTGGTTTGGAACGCCAAGCCAGTGAGTTATTCTTTTTAGCTTTTTTATCCTTGCTAACAGTGCTAGCAAAATTAATTAAGTTTTCAGTAGCATCAGGGTGGCGGTTTAAGATGACATCTTCAACTTTATCTCTCAGTTCTTTGGGAATCTCATCATAAATAGTTAGCATTCCGGCATTTACAATAGCCATATCAAGACCAGCATCAATAGCATGGAATAAAAATGCTGAGTGCATGGCCTCTCTTACCACATTATTTCCTCTGAATGAGAAAGATAAATTACTAACTCCACCAATGGTTAAAGCCCCTGGGCAGAGCTGCTTTATTTCTTTTACAGCATTTATAAAATCTATACCGTATTGGTTGTGCTCGGCTATTCCAGTTCCTACAGTTAAGATATTAGGATCAAAAATAATATCTGTAGAGTTAAAATTTAACTGAGTAGTTAGGAGGTCATAAGCTCTTTTACAAATTCTGACCTTGTCTTCTTTTGTGGCCGCCTGTCCTTTTTCATCAAAAGCCATGACGACGACTGCGGCTCCATACATGCTAATTTTTTTAGCTTGCTCTAGGAAAACCTCTTCACCTTCTTTTAAGGAAATAGAATTAACAACTGATTTTCCTTGGATACATTTTAATCCTGTTTCAATCACAGACCACTTTGAAGAGTCTATCATAATTGGTACTTTACAGATTTCAGGCTCACTTGAGATTAGATTTAAAAAATCTTTCATAAATTTTTCGCTATCTAACATGCCTTCATCAAAATTAATATCGATAATGTTTGCACCATTTTTTACTTGCTGACGGGCTACATCTAAAGCAGCTTCAAGGTTATTTTCCTTAATTAGTCTTGAAAACTTAGGAGAGCCAGTAACATTGGTTCTTTCGCCAACCATTGTGAAGGATAGCTGTTTATTGTGAGATGGAATAATATTTAAGGGTTCTAATCCAGAAAGACGTGTACCCTTATTTTTTTTATTCCATTGCCTTGGTTTAATATCTTTTAGTTTATTAACAATTGCCTGGATATGGTCTGGAGTAGTACCACAGCAACCACCAACAAAGTTTATAAGTTCAGATTGAGCAAAATCAATTAGATAGTTTGCTGTTTCTGTAGGAGTTTCATCATAGCCAGTTTCTGAGAGAGGGTTTGGAAGGCCGGCATTGGGGTAGCAACTTATGTTTGTAGTAGCCACCTTTGACAGTTCAGTTAAGAAAGGCTTCATTTCTTTAGCCCCTAAGGCGCAATTAATACCAACAGCAATAGCATCAAAGTGAGATATGGAGTTCCAGCAAGCTTCTACGGTTTGGCCAGATAAAGTACGCCCGGAGTTATCAGTGATGGTAATAGAGATAATAGTTGGTATTTTAACATTTAACTTTTGATTTAACTTTTCAATTGCATAAAGCGCAGCTTTTAAATTTAATGTATCAAAAGTAGTTTCAGGCATAAGTAAGTCAACGCCAGCTTCTACTAAGCTCTCAGCTTGTTCATAGTAAGCTTGAACTAAATCATCAAAGTAAACTTCACGAAAGCCAGGAGCATTTACATCAGGTGATAACGAGGTTGTTTTATTCGTTGGGCCAAGGCTTCCTGCCACAAAGCATTTGCGCTCAGGGTTTTTCTTCATAACCTCATTACAGGCTTCAAGGGCTATCTTGGCAGATTCAATGTT
Source organism: uncultured Bdellovibrionales bacterium (assembly GCA_938001965.1). Lineage (GTDB taxonomy): Bacteria > Bdellovibrionota > Bdellovibrionia > Bdellovibrionales > UBA1609 > JAHDIR01. The sequence goes on from CALLBC010000138.1 coordinate 2,536, forward strand.
TATATCTTTGGCATAGTTTTCAAGGTTATAATCTTTTTGAGCTATAGTAGTAGCTGAAAAGGTATTAGTTTCAATGATGTCAGACCCGGCTTCAAGATACTGAATATGAATATTTTTAATAATATCAGGGCGCGTAATACTAAGTAGGTCGTTGTTGCCAATTAAATCAATTTTAGAATCTAAGAATTGAGTTCCTCTAAAATCCTTTTCAGTGAGTTTATGTTTTTGGATCATGGTGCCCATAGCACCATCTAAAAAGAGAATTCTCTTTTTTGACTCATTAACTAGGTATTCAGATATTTGAGAATAATTTTTCAAAGTTAGCAAAACCTTTTAACTACATTTGTAACAGTCGATACATCATTCATAATATAAAAGTGAACAGCAGGAGCATTAAAGTTTAAGAGCTCTTCTGTTTGTTTGCAGGCCCAGTTAAATCCAATTTCTTTTACATGTTCTGGGCTAGCCATCACTTCCTCAACAAGTTCGTCTGGGAAGTTGATATAAAAATTTTTAGGTAGAGACTGAAGTTGTTTAACAGATTTTAAAATTTTAATACCAGGAATTATTGGGCACTCAATTCCTGCGGATCGACAATGCTTAACAAAGTTGATGTAATTATTGGTATCGTAAAACATTTGAGTAGTTACATACTCAGCGCCAGCATTAAGCTTCTTTTTTAAAAAGCTAATATCTTGTTTTAAATTAGGAGCTTCAAAATGCTTTTCAGGATACCCAGCTACACCAGTGCAAAAATTTAGAGGATCGGCTGAAGAGAGATCATCGTTTACATATTCGCCATGTTTTAACTGATCAATTTGTGAAACTAAATCTATAGCATAGTGATTAACTCTGCGGCCGTTAGCAATTTTCTTATTGTAATTAACACCATCTCCACGCAGGGCTAAAATATTTTCAACGCCTAGGTAGTTAAGTTCAATTAATGCATCTTCGGTTTCTTCTTTTGTAAACCCATTACAAAGAATATGGGCAACTGTATCAATTTTAAAACGGTTTTGAATAATTCCACAGATCCCAATAGTTCCAGGTCTTTTTTTATAGATTCTACGCTCAATAGTTCCATCTGGCTTTTCATTATAAAATGCACCTGATGAATGTGAAGTAACATCAATCCATGGAGGGTTAAA
>CALLBC010000139.1 GCA_938001965.1 uncultured Bdellovibrionales bacterium
ACACTTACACATTTTTTTCACCTGCTTTATGATTTTTATTTTGACTATTTGTCCTTTAAAATTTTTATTATGAGGGTTCTCCTTTGTGCAGTGGCTGTTTTACTGCTGCCATTTATTAAAAAATTTGATAACTATTTTTGGGGTATTTGTGCTGTTGTTTTGATAAATTGTGTATTTATTTGCTATGTCTCAGATTATAATCCATCGACCGATATGGGGATAATTACAGTTCTGTTAATGCTTGCGATGCTAAAACTCCCATTTAAGGAGTTTAATGCGTTATATATACTGGGCTTAATCTTTTATTTTTTTACAGTATATAGGCTGATTGAGTTTCACGGTGATAGTGTTATCTTGGGTGTAGTGGGAGGATCGCCATTATTATTAGTTGTGTATGTAATATACTTATCAATATTTTTCATGCAAAGAAGTTTATATAATGCAGTTGAGGAAAATGTAAATTTACTACAAAGTATTCACAGTAAAAATAATTTCTTAACTGAAACATATAATCAGCTTGTTCATGATGTTAAATCTCCATTAACTGCATTAAAATTTCTATCTAAAGAAGATAATTCTGAAAATAATCTTTTGAAGAATGCAACAGATAGAGTTGAGAAAATAATATTGGAGCTTGAGCAAAGTCAGGATGTTGAGGAAAAACTGTTTAATGTAGTTGAAGTTATTAATTCCATAATTCAAGAGGCAAAAGTTAAATATAAAAATATCTCAAGTGAGGTAGTAATAAATTTTAAATATAACTTACAGAATAAATTAGTAGCCTTGAACAAAATAGATAAAATAATTTTTTCGCGTATTATGTCGAACTTGATAAATAATGCTTTTGAATCAAAAAACAGTAACGCACATTTAATAGTTGTTAAAGCTGAAGATATTAATGATGTGTTGACATTTTCTGTGCATGACAATGGTATTGGTGTTCCATTAAATGATTTAGAGTTAATATTAGAAAAAGGTAAAACAACTAAACCTTCAGGGAAGGGGCTTGGCCTTTCTTACGCTAAATCAAAAATTGAATCCTCTGGGGGCAGTTTAAAAGTTACATCAGAGCAAGGGTTTTGTATTAATTTTACTTTGCCAGTTAAGCTTTTATAATTTCTATATATGGCGAGCTGGTAATATAATTACTATAAACGTTGTTGTAATATATTATTAGTCGTGAACTATACCATAGCCCTATAATAATTAATTCCAATTCTACCGATTTATAATTATGAAAATACAATTATACGGCGTAAGAGGTTCACTTCCAGATAGCGATCAGCCTCAAAAAAGAATTATTACTACTGAAAATCTTTTAAACGAGTTTTCAAAAAGTCCCATTCCTGATGCTGGTGAGTTTTTAAAATCAGTTCCCAATTTAATATCAGGTGGCCTGGGTACAGGTACAACCTCTATTTATGTAAAAAGTAATAATACAGAAGACCTATTAATAGATGGTGGCTCTGGCATTAGAAGGCTCGGTGATGAAATGTCATCCAGTGGCCGTTTTAAAGCAGCGCCCATTCATATTTTAATGACCCACTTTCACTGGGATCATCTTATTGGTTTACCATTTTTTTCGCCCTTATATCAGTCAGAAGCAGAAATTCACTTTCATTGTGTACAAGGCTTTAGCGAAGAGGCCTTAAAAACGGTTTTTAAAAAACCCTTTTTTCCAGTTCCTTTTAAAATGTTAAAAAGTAATATTAAGTTCCATACACTAAACCCGCGCGTGGTTAATGAAATAAATGGGTTTAATGTTATCCCTTACAAACTACAACATCCAGACCCTTGTTGGGGTTTTAAAATTGAAAAAAACGGCAAAGTGTACTCACACTGTGTAGATAATGAAGGTGATAAAATGAGCCGCGAGGCTTTAGGTGAGGATCTACCTATTTATCAAAACGTGGACCTTTGCTATTTTGATGCCCAATACTCAGTGAGTGATTTTTTTGATCGTCCAAATTGGGGGCATTCAACCGCACAAATTGGTTTAGAAATTGGTATGCGTGAAGGCATTAAGCAAATGTTATTCGCTCACCATGACCCAGCGAGCACTGCTGAGCAAATTTTAGAGATGGCCTCAGAGCTTGAAGTTTTCTATAAAAATAAACTCACCCAATCTGAAGAAAAAAACCTAGGCCTAAAGCCAGTAAAATGGGAGTACGCTCAAGAGGGAACTGTTTTTGAGCTGTAGTTATACCCTTTAATAATTATATTACAAAAGTCCAACATTAATAATTACTTTATAAATATCATATAGTCCTCCTCTATAACTCCCGATAAATAATAGTAAACCAGGAGTTAAAATGTCTAATTCTACAATTTTTCAAAAGACTTTTAAAAAAGGCAGCACCATTTTTAAACAAGGTGATGTTGGAAATTCAGCTTTTATTATTGATAGCGGGCGAGTTGAAATCTTGGTTGAAGAGGGTAACGGTAAAACAACTTGTGTGGGTGTTTTAGGTGTTGGCGAAATTTTTGGTGAAATGTCTATTATTGATGGCTCTCCAAGGAGTGCCACTGCACGGGCTTTAAATAACTGCCAGCTCAGTGTGGTCAACCGTGAGCAGTTAGGTCAGCGTATTGAACATGCTGATCCCATCGTGCGTTTATTAATCTCCATGTTATTCAGAAGAGTTCGTAATAATAATTTATTAATCGCAGCTGGTACATTAGATCACGAAGATGAAAACGTTAAAGAAGTTTCAAACCTAATTGATATGACCGCTCTAGAAGAAGAGGTGCTTGGTCACTCAGACCCAACCAATGAAATCACATCCATGGCAGCCAGTAGTGAGGCCATCGATAGGATCAGGTTTGAATCTGATTTACTAAGTGCCATTGAAAACAAAGAGTTTGAATTACATTACCAGCCCATTGTTAATTTAGAGGATTACTCCTTAGCTGGGATGGAGGCCTTAGTTCGTTGGAACTCAGGCTCTCGTGGTTTTGTACGTCCAGATATTTTTATGAACATCGCCGAGGAAAGCGCTCTTGTAGTGCCCATTGGGCGTTGGGTTTATGAAAATGCTTGTGAAAACTTAAAGCACTTATCAGATTTTAAAAATAAAAGCCATATGGTTAATGATGACTTTTTTATGAGTATTAATATTTCTGGTAAGCAGTTTGCTGATCCAAACTTTTTTGATTACATAGAAGATGCTCCTAAAAAGCATAACTTAGAGTATAAGCGCGTAAAACTTGAAGTAACGGAAAGAATATTTATCCAAGGTCCAGATGTAACTCATTGGTTAAAAAAATGTCGTTCTTTAGGCTTGCCAGTGGTTCTTGATGATTTTGGTACAGGCTACTCCAGTTTAAACTACTTAACTAAATTTGAAGTGGATCAACTTAAAATTGATAAATCCTTTGTAGATAATATTCATGATTCTAATAAAAGCTTCACTATTGCAAAAGCAGTTATTGACATGAGCTCAGGCTTAGGCATTAATTGTGTGTCTGAGGGTATTGAAGAAGAGATTCAACTTAGAGTATTGCAAGATATGGGCTGTACACTTGGCCAGGGTTATTTGTTTAGTAAGCCAGTAAACTTTAATGGTATGTGTGATCTTCTAGAAAACTGGGATAAGATCATTGCCGGTCTTGGCTTAAACAAAACTTTAAAAATTGCTTCTTAGGCTACTTTAAAACAGCTTATTAATAAAATTTTCTGGAACATTGATTTTTTTCATTTCAGGCTTTGATACAAATACATGAACTGTTGTTACTTCAGCACAGAGAGATTCTTCGGCTTCGCTTCTGGATGACGAGCCAGGGTCTAAAAACTGTGTTGTAAAAGTTATTGTACTATCAGATTTTTTAGTAGCTTTGCTCACAATGTTATAGTCTTTACCCACAAGCATAGGTTTAAAGTAATCACATTCAGTGTGTTTTATGGGGGCACCATGATTTTTATTGTTAAACCACTCATCCCAAAGGCCGTGTTGCTCCTCTAGGTAGTGTTCAATATTTTTATGTGCTAGGTGAAATACATTAGCAAAATATAATATTCCAGCAGGGTCTGCTAGATCAAATGTAATTTTAGTTAACATCTCTTATGCGCCCTTGAGGTCCACTTTCTGGTTTTTTGTACTTCCATAAAAAATGTAACATATGTTGAGGGCTAATTTTACAAATATTTCCAATTGTTTTCTTAAAAGAATAAAAATAATTTTTATTAAACGTAAAGTGATCTAAAATTATGCTATCTTCTAAGCGATTAAAAAAGTAATCCAAAATAAATGAAATTAAGATTAAATCATCAACCACACCAATCACTGGTATCACATCTGGGATAATATCAAGCGGAGAAATAATTAAAAAAGTAGTAACAGCAATAACCCAGCGATCGCGCGTTGGAATTCTGCGGTCTAACCAAATATTTTTAATACAACTGAAAAACTGACTAACCATTCCAGTTTTTTGTTCAACTTTATTCATTAGGTTCTCCTTAGCTCGAATTTACATATTGTATGTAAGAGCGATATAAAAAGGTTTTAACTTTTAGTGCAACACCCAGTTAGGTGGCAAAAGTTTAGTTAAAGTCCCTTAACTTCAACTAAATGACTCATATTACAAATATGTGTATTAATCAGCAAAACTCAAGGTTAGGGCTGAAAGTTATTCAAGTTTAATAAAATTTTGAGCTCAAATTGATTTAAAGGATAAATCAGATGAAAATAGCTAAAAATAGGGGTGTAACCTGTTGATAATATTAGTAAATATTTAAATAACAAGCTCTTGACTAAATTTGCTATATAATTGATATATCCTCTATATGGATATTAAATATTATAGCTCAAGGGACTTCCCCTCATACCTACCAAAGCTAAATGCTTTATATGATGATTTATTCACTGGTGGTAAGGGTTTTCGTTCAAAATTGGTTCAAAAAGTATCCTCCCATTTAAATTTAAGCGCTGAAAAAGTGAAACTACTTTGCCAAACCATCGAGTTTATTCATAACGCTTCTTTATTGCATGATGATTTAATTGATCGCTCAGAACTGCGTAGAAGTAAACCTGCTGCCTGGCTAAAATACACACCAGAGTATGCCGTATTAGCTGGTGATTACTTGTTAGCCCGTGTAATGGTGAACTTATCTTCCAATGGCAATATTAAACTTATTGAGTACACAGCCAATGTGATCTCTGATCTTTTAGAAGGTGAGTGGATACAAGATTCTTTAATCTTTGATTGGGGTGTTACCTTAGAGCAATTAAGTAAGGTGCATAATTTAAAAACCAGTTCATTATTTAAATGGTGTTTACGCTCTCCATTTATTGCCGGTGAAAACTATGATGAAAGGCTCCATGAGTTGCTTGAAGAGATGGGCTCCATACTTGGCGCTTTATTCCAAAGAAGTGATGACCTACTTGATTTTGGTATCAGAAATAAAGAACAAAAAATTGTATTGAGTGATTTAAAGTCTGGATACTTAAATTCTTTTGGTTCACAAATTATGAAAGACCTTTCCTCTAAAGAAAAAGAGCAGTTTAAAACTTGCCAAAGTTTATTAGAAGTTAAGCGTATTGTTGGTGAAGATAACTTTGATAAAAAGGTAAATAACTTTGATACAGATAATCAAAAATTAATAGATCTCTACTCACACCTGTTACTTGAGGTTTGTCGTATAGCTAAAGATGAAGGAGCTTTAAAAGAAAACCTTAGCCCTTTAGCTCATTTAATGTACTGGAGGACTAAACCTTGAGTACTGAATTTGTTACCATTGCAAAAACGCATAAAGATTTTAAAAATTACATGCTAGGTAAGGTGCCGGGCAATATAAATTTAATCTCAGTACCAGTTAAAGCATTTAACGCTGAAACTGAAAAAGATCAGGTAACCTTTCAACTAATGAACAAAGATAAAGTCAGTGCCCCTAAGTTTTCTGTTTTATCCACACAACTTATGCGTCTTAAATGGCTAACCCTAACTTTAACTCCTGTGATTTGTGCTTTTGCATACTTAGAGGGCTTAGGTTTTAATTTTAACTTATTTAATATGGCCTTAATTGCCATAACAATCTTATTTGCCCATGCCTCCATATTTATTTTAAATGATTTTTATGATCACTTGTTTGGTATTGATAGCCTGCGCCCCAAAGGTGGTACAAGGGTCATACAAAAGGCGTGGCTTGATGCCTCCAGTGTTAGAACCTTAGGTTTTATATTTTTAACATTAGCCGTAGTAATTGGTGTTTACCTTGCTTATGTCTACAACTGGAGCTTACTTGTGTATGGAGCTCTAGGGGTATCTATTGGTTGGGCCTATAGTTATTTTAGTAAGTTTAAACGCTTTATTGGTTTAAATGCCTTTATAATTAATATGTTTATGGGGCCATTTTTAGTTTTAGGTTTTTCTTGGGGTATTGCTAAATACTACAACACCAGCCTTCTTGTTATGGGTTTGTTATTTGGTTTAATGGCCTATCTATGTATTGGGTTTCGCCATATTGAAAATTTATATTTAAGTAATAAAAAATTAGGCACTTCAATTGTGGAGTACTTAGGTTTTGATAAAGCTAGGCTGTTTCTTTTGGCTTTACTTTTTGCGCTGCCAATTATTTACATATTTTTATGTGTAAGTATTAATTACCAAGGGTTTACTCCTAAGACTCTTTTATTGTTTGTTCCAGCCATGTCTTACTTATTAATTGTTAAGTCCACATATGATTTAAAGTCTAGTATGGGGTCAACAATTGTAAATTTACGCAATCTCGCGGCTATGCTTCATGTTGTTACCGGCTTATCACTAATTATGTTTTTCATTATTAAATAATGTTTTTTTTAAAAAGCTCTGAGCAAAATCACAGTACCCATTTACAAGTTATTAAAGATTTGAATTTTAATAACATTAAAGTGGTTGAGTCCTTAGATCAAATTAATGGTGTCTACCTTTTAGAGTATAATAATATGTTGAGTATTGCTGATGTTGATAACCCTAAAGTTTTACCCATCGCCGTAAATTTTTTAAAACCAAATTTTAAAAAAAGATTAACTGGGTCTCAGGTCAGGTCTGAACTTTTAAATAAAGCATTAGGAAAAAAACATAATTATAAAACTCTCTTAGATGCTACGGCAGGGATGGGAGTAGATTGTATGATTTTTGCTGCCCTGGGTTTAAAGGTCCAAGCCTATGAAAAGTCAGAAGCCATTTACTTACTGTTAAGAGATGGTTTAGATAGAGCTAGGAATGATGACCGGTTGAGTGAAATTATAAATAGAGTAAATTTAAACTTTGGTAATAGTTTAAATCACAAAGGTGAAGTTGATGTTCTTTATTTAGACTTTATGTTTAATAAGGCTGATAAAAAAGCCAAGTCTAAAAAAGACATGGAGGCTTTTAAAAAAATTACGAATATTCCATCTGATGAAGAGCTTTTAGAAGAATTTAAGAGTTATATTGGTTTTAAGTTTAAAAGGCTTGTTTTCAAGCGCCCACTAAAGGCGGAAGTACTAAAAGTTGGCCATTTTTCACACTCAGTGGAAGGTAAGGCTATTCGCTATGATATTTACTTGCCTAGCTAAGCCACAATTACTAAACTTATTACTTATATGAGCTATGACATTAAAGTATATCTAATTATAGCCTTTTGGTTACTCCTAATTTACTTTTTAGGAGTAAGAAGATATTCGTTGTTTTTTCAAAATTTATTTAACGGCCGTCCTATTCGCAATGCCATCAAACAAATTTCACAAAACAATTTTAAATCCTTTTTTTCAGGCTCAATAATTTCATTTTTAATACAATCTCCTTTCGGGGCGATTAACCATATAAAATCTTATACTCAATCTGGTTTAATAAACTTTAAGCAAATGGGTGCTTTTATATCGGGTAGTCAACTGGCCACCTCTTTGTCTTTATTACTTTTGTTATTCGTACCTAATCTTCCTAAAAAAGTTATTATTGCAACCTTGCTGCTCAGCCTCTTTTTCAAATTATTTATACCGAAATTTAAATTTTGGCTCATTGATTTATTATTATTTATCAGTGTTTTTATTTTAGCTATCAGCGAAGCTCGATTTGCCAACTTGCTTATTTATACTCACTTTTCAAGTTACTTTACGCCCATGATTATTTTCGCAATTGGGTTTGTAATCACTTTAATATTTAAATCCTATTTATTTTCAGGCTTAGTGTTTTTTATTGCAATGAGCCAGTCGGTTTCTGTTGATAAATACTACCTTTATATAATTGCGATACATTTATCTTTTGCTGTGTATTTTTTGGCGACATCGTTAAAATTTAATACTGTTGTTAAAAGGGCATTCTTGATTAAGCTTTTAGCCACTTTGGTATCTGGTTTTCTGATTTATAAATATCATATTCAAATACTAGTTTTAGTAGAAAGCCTTTTAAGTAAAATTGTTAGTACGACTATTTATAGCAACTCGCTACAGTCTGGCGGTGACGCCTTTGAAAGTTTTAATCAGTGGATAAATATAAAGTTTGGATATTCGGCCGCCAATGTAGTTTACTTTGTGTGTTTAAATTTATTTTTTATTTTTAGTATTTCAGCAATCAATATGATTTTTGTTTTAGTCTTTAATAATATTTTTAATAAACTAGATCAAAATAAACCCAAGCAAATGCAGAGCTTAATTTTCCCTGGTAATACACAATTCTATTCTCCGTATTTATATGTTGATCATTTTAAGCAAGAGTCCAAAAAAATGGCGGCAATGCTTGAAAATATTATTAACATAGCTCTTGATGAGAACTCTCACTCCGACACAGAGGCATTATTAAGGGCAAAAAAATATAATTTAATTTTAGAGCGAGTAAGATTAGAAACTAGAGACTATAGTGTTAAGTCACTAAAAAAGATTCGTATCCCATATACTAACCAAGAAAACTTACACTTACTGCAAGTTACAGAGGTGGTGGAAGCCATCTCCCAGCACTCATTGAACTTATTAAATGTTAAGAATAAACAGCCCTTTACTAAACAAGAAAAGGCTTATGCCAATAAAATTACAAATAACTACGATCATATTTTTGAAGCATTTATGTCGAACAATATATCTATATACCCTTCAAAGCTTGCCACTATCAAAGAGCCTTCTGAAGTTTCTAAGGTCTTAGATGAAATAAATGTAAGTGTTCTAGAGCTGGCAACCATACTAAAAAACATAAATAAACTAAGATCAAAAACTAATTCTTAACCCGTATACACGAAGTGTATGTAAGGGCGATATAAATCCTAGTTAAGTTCCGTATTCATGCAGGGTATGTAACCCTAGCTTCTGAATAAATATTAAAAACATTTTGCCTTAGACTTTGCTGGAGTATCGCGTCGCGCTTCGCGTATCCGCGCTGTGTTCACCTGTAAGGTGACAGGGCGCGAAGACGCGATGCTGCCGTAAGCGCACTCTGGCAAAGTCTAAGGCAAAATGTTTTTAATATTTATTCAGAGGCTCGGGTGAAACTCACAATCTATTAGTGCACTAACTTAGAAGTGGGAGTGCTTAAGCTTTTTAATTCATAATAAGCTATTTTAAGTTCAACAGGAGAGTTCTCTTCACCGTTTAGCGAGTAATAGCGTCTAATATCGTTAATTGCTTCTTTGTGGCAGTGAAGTGCTTTGTATATTAGTGCTCTGTTATGTAGGTATTTCAAGTTAGCGGGCTCAAGCTTTAATAGTACATCTAAAGTTGTTTTAGCAAAGCCATGTTGTTTTTTAAGAGTAAAAATATTCAAAAGATAATCTAAATAATTTTTAATAATATTTTTAGCTGGAATAATATCAAAGCTATCAACAGGAATATTTTTTTTGTCTTTATTCAATTCTAATAATACTTCACACATCTTTTTTTCAGTGATGGGTAGGGCGTTATTAGTTATGTCTAAATAAGTTGGCTTATTGCCGTTAACCCACTTAAGTATGTTGTCTTCTTTTGAATTAATTAAATAAATTGGCAACTCTAAAATTTGAGCAAGATGAACATAGATTAATGAAATAATAAATGAAGCGCCTTGCTTAGTTTCAATAGTGTAGGGCAGCTGCCAGTCATTTTGATCAATTGTTTTAGTAGAAAGGGCTGAAATTAAAAAACGCTTCTCATTAAACACATAGTCACGGAGCATGCTATGGCGATCAGCCTCTGTTAAGTTTTCCGTTCGTGTTTGAAGTTCATAGCCCATAAAATTGAGCTTTCTAAGTGTATTATTAGGGTCTTCCTCATTAAAAACTAATGAATGAATATCTAAAATTACAGGAATAAGGGAGTTTGGGTCAGAAACTGTAAGTAATTCAAGGTCGACACTTAGCTTATCCCAGCGAACTTTTTGAGTGATATCCATGCATATAAATTATTGATACCTAGACTAAAGATCAAGAAAAATACTGGAATATCAACGCTTTAGTCTAGGTCATAGGAGAGCATTTGTCCTGTTTGTTAGGCATGTTAATAAGTATGTGGATAAGTAAATTATAATATTTTTAAATGGGGCTGAAAGCGTTTTGAGTTTTAAGAATTACAGAAGTACAATAATTTATGGCTGAAAAGAAAGAACAATTATTAAGCAGAATTACTGACCTAGAGCAGCAATTGGTGGACCGCAACAATGAATTGGCAGTATTTAGGGCTGAGCTTAATAAAACAAATGAGAAATTAAGCCTATTATTGGGCAAAATTAAAAAAGAATTAAAATACTCCCAAGAGTTGCAGCGTTATTTAATACCCACTGAATTCCCAAGTATCCCAAGTTTTGAATTTAGCTCCAAGTATATTGCTGGTGAAAAAGAGGGAGGCGATTATTTTGATATTTTCCCACACGACGATAAATCAAAATTTGGAATTTTAATGGCCAGCTGTTCTGGATATATGATTTCAGCCCTTTTAATGTCTACACTCTTAAAATTATCGAGCATAATGGAAACTAAAAAAAATCCAAACCCGAGCCAGGCAGTAAATGCAATTTTAAAAGATCTTAAACAGGGTATGGGGCCTGATCAGAGTGTAGATTTAATGTATAGTGTCTTTGATCGAAAAAAGTTTGAATTGAATTATGTGTGTATGGGTGATGTTACGGCGTTAATCCAAAGAGCGTCAGATCAAAAAGTAATTCCATTTGAAGATAAAATGTCTGCAATTACCAATGAGTTTGATGAAGATTTGAAGGTAGGGCATATAGAGTTAAACCCAAATGATAGGCTAGTTTTTGCCACTAAAGGCTGTCACCTCGTCCAAGGTCAGGACCATGAGCATTATGGCAAGGCAAGATTTTTACAATCCATTGTAAATGCACCTAGTCGCGGCGTTCACAAGTTGCGTAATAAAATTTGTTTCGACATTGATAGTTATCAAATTTCAGAAAGACCCAATAGAGACATGACAATTGTTATTGCAGAGGTCAAGGACCGAGTGATTAAGCTAGCCTAGCACTGCTAATTTTGCTAGTATGTTTGAACATTAACAATTTAATATCATGGAGTAACTGATAATGGCTCAAACTTATGACGGTGCCGTCAATAAAGGCTTAGAAGGCGTAATCGCTTGTACTACTGAAATCTCATATATCATCGATGCAAACCTCACTTACCGTGGGTACACAATCGAAGACTTAGCTGAAAACTCTAGTTTCGAAGAAGTTTTATATTTACTATGGAATAATAAATTACCAAATGAGTCAGAGTTAAATGAATTAAAAAAAGATATAGCTGACAACATCGGGTTCACTGATGACCAATTAAAAAACTTAAAAGCATTACCTAATAAAAATGTTCACCCAATGGCTTGGTTAAGAACTGCAGTTTCAATGCTAGCACTATGGGACGATGAATCTCAGGATGACTCCCCAGAAGCTATTAACAGAGTGTCTTTGCGATTAGTGGCAAAAATGGGTGGATTAGTTGCTTACCTAGAAAGACTAAGACAAGGCAAAGAATACGTTGCGCCAAAACCAGGGCAATCTGTTGCTTGGAACTTTTTGTATATGTTAAATGGCGGCGAGCCAGATGCTGACATGGTTAAGGTGATGGACACATGTTTAATATTACATGCTGATCATGAATTAAACTGTTCTGCTTTTGCCTCAAGAGTAACAGCCTCTTCTTTAAGTGATGTGTACTCTGCAGTTGTGAGTGCTATTTCTGCACTTAAAGGTCCATTGCATGGCGGAGCCAATGAGCAAGTAATGAGAACATTAAAAAAGATTGGTAATGTAGATAATGCAAAAACTTGGATTGAAAATGCTTTAGCAAACAAAGAAAAAATCATGGGTATTGGCCACAGGGTTTACAAAAATGGTGATCCACGCGCAAAGATACTTCGTGGTATGAGTGAATTATTAACTAAAAAATCTGGTGAGCCTCAGTGGTATGAAATGTCTCGAGTTATTGAAGACACAGTAAAAGACGCTAAGGGATTATTGCCTAATGTAGATTTTTATTCAGCCACAGTTTATTACAGCATGGGAATTCCACTTGATTTATACACACCAATATTTGCAACTTCGCGTGTTGCAGGTTGGTTAGCACATATTCGTGAGCAGTATTCTAAAAATAGAATCTACAGACCTAGAGGCGAGTGGACTGGTAAGTCAGGTTTAAAATGGAGCCCAATGACTAACCGATAGTAATAACTAAATATAAGTAACTTAAGACCTTTGTCTCACCAGACAAAGGTCTTTTTATTTAGAGGTAAACAAGCCACCTGGTAGATCAAAATTAGATATAATTAAAAATTTTTATTTATGGAAAATACAGCAAGTTTAGTCCTGAAAATTTATCCTGTCATATAGTCTAAAAAGCTCTCTAGTGGCTAAAAATTATTAATTATACAGGCTGTTTTGCCGAACAGTATTTATGAGCAAAAGAATATTAATTGGATCAATAGCATGTAATTTTGGAGAGCAACTTATTGAGGAGTTTTCCGAAGAAAGTAACTTTGAATTAGTTTATGAAACTAATATGGACGAGGTTGTTCGTTTAATTCATGAAGAGAATTTTTCGGCCTGCGTAATTAACTTCGATGACATTACGCCTGTAGAGTTTGAGTCATGCTCAAGAATTGTGGAAAATTTACCTCATATGCCAATTTTAATATTAGGCAATAAAAACGAGTTTACGCAAAGCTTAACTACTGAAAAAAATAGAGTGCACTTTTTAGCAAAACCAGTTTCTTGCCCACAGGTAAGAGCATTTACTGCTAAATTATTGTTAGCAAAAGAACTTCCGGCTCAAAAATATAAAAGATTCAAAACTGACCAAGAGGCAGAGGTTGAAAAAATTGAAGATGGAGATACATTTTTGGCTTCAGTGAAAAACCTTTCTATGGGTGGTGCTTACTGCACATTGCAAGAAGATCATAGAATTTCAATTGGTTCTTTAATTAGACTGAATGTTCACAATGAAGACTCTCAAAGAAAAACACTAAATGCGAAAGTCATTTGGACAAAAAACAGTGATGAGTTTGAAAATAAAATATTTTCATTTGGTTTAGAATTCATAAACCAAAATGAAACACTAGCAAAATGAATTCAATAAGCTATAAAGTAAATAAAGACAAAGTCTGTGAAATTACTTTTTTAAATAAAAATAAAAATAGCTTCAGTCCTGATGCAGCAGAGCAGTTAAATAAAATAATAGAAATGGTTAATACCTCTCCTGATATCAGGGGGATTATATTTTACTCCGGAAATAAAAATTTTTTCTGTGTGGGTGGGGATTTAAAGTTTTATAGCTCTTTGCCTGATAAAAAGCCAGGCATTGATGCAAATTTAAAAATTTCACAAGTACTAAATTCTTTGGCAGGAGTTTCAGTGCCAACAGCTGTTTGTGTGGACGGGCTATGCCTTGGTGGAGGGGTGGAGTTAATTTCTTGTTTTGACTATGTAGTTGCAACTAACTCAAGTTTATTTTCTTTGTGGCAAAGAAAGATAGGTTTAAGCTTTGGCTGGGCCGGTGGAAAAAAATTATTAGGCCGAATGCCTATAAAGAATTTATTAAGAAAGTTTATAGATACAGGGTCAATAACAAGCTATGAGGCGCTTTCTCTTAACTTAGTCGATAAAGTAGTGCCAGAGTTTAAATTAAGAAAAACAGCTATGAATTGGGTCTTGAGGGCTGGTAATTTACCTAAGCAACCCCTTGTATTATGTAAAAACAAAAACCTCAATGAAGATGAGCAAAGTATCTTTGAGGATTTATGGCTGCAAGAAGATCATAAAGACGCATTAAATAAGTTTAATAAAAAATAACAGCTTTATGCCATTTCATAAAATTCGTTAACGGCTTTACTTATTCCTGTAAAAACTTT
This sequence comes from uncultured Bdellovibrionales bacterium, assembly GCA_938001965.1. Classification (GTDB taxonomy): domain Bacteria; phylum Bdellovibrionota; class Bdellovibrionia; order Bdellovibrionales; family UBA1609; genus JAHDIR01. The sequence continues at coordinate 14,271 of CALLBC010000139.1, forward strand.
TCCAGGAGTACTGTTGTACATATAAGCTGGAGTTGTAATTAGTTTATTTAAGCGGTCAGTTACAAAATCATCAACATTGCAATTTTCATGAATAGCGCCAGTTTTTTCAATTTCAGCGGCTGTCTCGGGGTCATTGCCAATAGTAACCGTTATGCCTTCGCTGCCAAGAGATTTAGCAATCAAAGTTGGGGCAATGCAAATAGCTAAGATTGGTTTTGAGTCTTGATGAAATGATTTGATAGTTGTTTCAAGATTATGATGAACCTCACAAGCGGATCCTTTAGTGGCCCAATTTGATAAGTGCTTTGCTACTCCATAGCCACCAGGAATAACTAACCCGTCATAATCAGAAGGTGCTAGAGTTGATAAGTCTTTAGTTGTACCTCTTGTAATGCGTGAAGACTCTTCAAGTATATTTCGTTCTGAAGAAGTAGACTGATCGAAATGGTTAACTGTAGGGGCGTTTATATTGGGTGCAAATACATCGTAAGAGCATGTTTTTTGATCTAAACAGATCAGTGTACTAACGGCCTCAGTAACTTCGGCACCATCTAAAAAACCACAACCAGATAAAATAATAGCAAATTTTTTCATATCCATTATTTATAAAATAAAATAAAAATATTCAAGGAGAACCACTGAATTTAAGAAATTACTCAATGATATTTGTATAATCTCTTAGTACAGAGCATTGCTTAATGTAATAGTCCCTTTCTGGGGCTTCAAAAAAGCGGCTTATGCAAGAGCTGAAAGTACCATTTAAAAATGAACCATCATTCATATATATCCGATCCACAGAAAATTCGATAGGGTCAGTTTTATTTACAAATTCATTAACTAAAAATCGAATGCGCGTCCCTTTAAATTCACAAGGATCTTTTGGATCACAGCCCATTTTTTCCTGAACACTATTTGGGTAGGGAGCGTCGATACTTTCAACCTTTAGATTATAAATTTTTAGTTCAGAATCATTTTGTAATGAAAAGTTACTAGTAATAAGGCCGCTAGTTGCAGCTCCTTTAAATAAATTAGAGTTTTTTAAGGCAACTAATCCTTTTTCAATTTCTACTTTTTGTTCTGTAATTTTTTTTGTATTATCACCATCTTCATTAAATAGAGTCTGAGTTTCTTGCAATGTGATAGTGTATTTAGTCTCATCTTCAATTAAATCTAATATTTTAGTTTCTACAGTGGCGCTTATTTTAGGATCAGTAAGTTCAATTTGATAATTGTCTTCATACTTAACGTATTGTCCAACTTTTATATCACTAGGGTCTTGGTTTTTAGTGGCTTCAATGATGGCTTTATTAACTGCCTCAATAGAGTATTCAACTTTTTGTGTAGTATTTGTGTCTTCGCAGGCTGTAAAAAAATACAGACTTGTAAAAGTAATAGCAAAAAATAAAATGGCGTTAATGGGATTTTTCATTAAGCAATATCCCAGCCCCAAACCCAGAGAGGGAGGGGGAATACAGATAGCAGCGAAGCCTTTAGTTCATCATCGATATTATTAAGTATATCTGGATTAATTGGCCCCCACACTAAGCGTGTAAGCGCTTGGGCATTTGGTAATTGATAATTTTTAGATTTATAACGAATAAAAATATCATTGCCCTGATTAAATGTTTGTAAGTGATACTCGCCTTGAACTCGAGCCCAGCGAAGAATTTTTAAATGTATACTCTGAAAGTTCAAAATTTTTATATAACCCAAAGTTCTAGTGTTGTGTTCAGCGCCAAACTTATCTTTTAAAGTTTCTGCCAAATTAATAGCAGTACTCGAAGTAATAATCTCAACAGTCTCTTGTTTTTTAAGAATATGCGAAAATAACTGAGTTAAATGATTTACGCCACCACCCCATTCATGAATAACATTATTTAAATCAACACCGCGCCCCTGAACAGCATAGGCCAGTAAGTCGTTATTGCTTCCCCATAAGCTGTAAATATTTGATTTTGGTATTTTTAAATAAGACTCAATTTCTTTATTTGATCTTAAGCTTCCAACTAAATGCTTTGAAAATAGCTTTTGAATAGGTTCAGCATTAATTTTAGGGTTGTCACTAAATCTAAGGTTGGAATCAATAGCTAATGGAGTTATTGGTCTTTTAATTTTTAAATGCTCTTCGCTACCGGCAAGCTCAAACCCTAAGTCAGTATAAAATTTATCTAAGTCGGACCATAATAAACATAAATCACAATTATCTGCAGTGGCTTTGGCAATTAGCTCTTGAACAAGTTTTTTTGCAAGGCCTTTTCTTTGGTGATTTTCATCTGTAACAACACTGCCAATAATTGCAGTTTTAAAAATACCAGCGGGAGTTTTGATCATTAAATATTTTAATAATGCATGTGATAAGATCTTTCCATTGTCTTCAATGAATTTAATATTATTAATATTAAATCCGGAAAATGCTATAGGATACTCTTTATCCATTGACCAATCTACTTTAGATCTTAGTTGTGTATTCAGAAAAGATATGACTTTATCAAGTTCTAATTTACTTGGGCTCTTAACTTTCATGTTTTATCTCCTTGGCCTGAGGTATGCAAAAGGCATTGGCCTTAGCTGATAGGATTTCAGGTGGTAGATTTATTTTATAAAAATTCTTCTTATAAGAGTATTCAATGAGGGGAGATATGTTCCTAAGTAGGGTCTTTTTTAATAGTATTGCCTCAAATGTATTGCCTGTGGTTGAAGCTTGTATAGCAAGACCCAGACAATCATCGAGCTAATTGTATTTACATGACAAAAATAATGCTCGATGCTATTAATATTATTAGGTAAATCTATAATTTGAGGCAGCAATGGTAAAAACAATATTAGAAAGTTTCCGTTATGTTGGATTAATGTTCCCCATAGCATTTTTAAGAATTTATATTGGATATAAATTTATTGTTTCTGGTCTTGAAAAGCTAAATTCCGAGTATCTTGTTCATCCCTTGATGGCTGCAAAAATTACTGAGTGGTTGCCTTATAGCTCTGCCCCAGATTGGTATAAAAATTGGTTGGAAGTAGATATAATTCCGAACGATAATTGGAAAATTTTAGCTTTTGTTGTTACATATTTAGAAATAGCCATTGGAATTAGTTTTATTATTGGTTTACTCGTTAGGCCTTTTGCTATTTTAGGGATGTTGTTAATGTTGCATTATACGTTAGCGCAAGGCTTGGGATTAGTGCCTTATTATCAATTGCAAATTTTTGTTTTCTTTATTTTACTTTGGTTAGGAGCTGGTCGTTGCGTAGGTTTAGATTACTACTATTATAAACGTCAGAGAGGCTATTTATGGTAGCCACCAATAAAAAAGTATTATTTATTATTGGTTTTTTTATTGGCGCATTAATAATACTTTTTATTAAAAGTAAAAAATCAAAAGACACTGACACGCTCAAAATATACTCTTACTCCAGTTTTGCCTCTGAATCAGGGGCTGGGATGGCTTTAGCAAAAATATTCGAGAAAGAGCATAATATTAAAGTAGACTTTGTAAGTTCTGATAGTGCTTTAATAATGTTAACAAAGTTTAAACAAGATAAATCAGGAGTAGATTTATTTATTGGCTTAGACCAATTTACAAAAGGTAATGCATTAAAAGAAATAAAGTGGAAGCCATCAAATGTTACTTTTGATGCCACTCATTTCAATATATTTAATCCAGATGAGTTTTTGGTCCCTTATAATTGGTCGCCGATGACATTTATTTACAGAGAAGGGGAGGTCAAAGAGCCAACGGGTTGGCAAGACTTGGTAGATAATGATTATAAAATATCTATACCAGACCCAAGAACAAGCTCTCCAGGAAATGTGTTTTTATATTGGATGGTAGATGCATTTAAACAAAATTTTGGTGTTGCTAGCAATAATTTAAAGAAGAGGATCACACATTGGGCGCCATCCTGGTCATCGTCATATGGTTTGTTTTCAAACAAAACAACCAATTTAACTTTTAGCTATTTAACTTCAGTAGCCTATCATTTACAAAATGGTGAAAAAAATTATAAAGCAGCGTCATTTAATACTGGTCATCCGTTTCATGTCGAGTATGTGGGTATTCCTGAGGCATGTAAGAAGTGTGAAATGGCAAAAAAGTTTATGGACTTAATGTTATCTGATGTTGGCCAAAAAATAATTATGGAAAAAAACATAATGTTTCCAGTTAAAAAGAATGTAATTGCTGGGACGGTTTTTTCAGAGATACCGCAGGTTCCACTATTGCCGGAGTCTGGTATAAATAGTTACAACAATGATAAGCTGAGTATTTTAGCAGTCTGGAAGAAAGTCTTTAGAGAAAGTGAATGATAATATTTATTGTTCTTTTATTGCTGTCGCCATACTTAATTTTAGTTACAAAATTTCCATCTCTAAATTTAATTAATATTTCAGAGTTTATAGCTGTATTTCAATTCACTACCAAACAAGCACTTTTAAGCGCATTCATTTCTACATCTTTAGGTTTACTTGTTGGATTTAGCTTGGCTTCAATTGAAAATAAAAAGGCATATAAGTGGTGTGAGCTAGCTTGTTATATACCCTGTTTTGTGCCAGTTATTTTTGTTGTGTTTTCTTTTTTGAATATATCACAATTGTTTGGTTTTTCCCTCTCTGGTTTGTTTGGTATTGTTTCAATTCACTCGCTAATAAATATTGGTCTGGTTGGTGTTCTGTACTCTAAAGTTATTTTAAATAAGTCATCACTTTCTAATCAGTTGAGTTTAGTGCAGGGCATAAGTAAGTTAGACTACTTTTTTAAAATTTTAATACCTTTAACTAAAAAAGATGTTTTATTTATATTTTCATCAATATTTTTATTTTGTTTTACAAGCTTTTCTATACCGCTAATAATTGGTGGCATAAAATCAACAACATTAGAATTGTTGATATATGAAAAATTAATAATATCAAATAGCGTAGAGCAAGCAGTTTTAATTGCATTAATACAGTTTGTATTTTTAGTTATTGTTATGCTTGCAGTAAATAGGATAGATCTAAAAAACACTAATGCAGTAAGTTTAAAAAGCTCTTATTATAAATTTAAAGGTTTTTTATTAATACCAATAGTTATAACCGTGTCATTAGTATTAGGCTTGTTTATCAATTTTAATTTTAACTTAAGTGGTGTGTTTGATTTAAATCTAATATTATATAGCCTGTTTATTGCTTTGATGGCCGGCTATGCCATGTTTATCTTTTGTCAGTTTGTATTCTTTTTATTGCCATCTAAATTTTTAGAGAAATTTTTATTATCTTACTCCAGTCCAAGTACTGTTCTGGTGGGTTTGGCATTTGTTTTATTATTTAAAGAGAGTTCTAGTCTCAAAGTTTTAAGTATATTTCTAATTTACATAATTATATTTATTCCATTCCTATACAAAATGTTTATTCAATCCTACTTGGAGAACTTGGCACCAACCTTAAAGCTTGCAAAGGTGATGGGTGCTAATGCCTTTTTAAAATTTAAGATGATTAGTTTTCCTTTAAGTTATAATTTATGTTTGTTTATTGCTTTTTTAACATCAGTTTGGGTTATGGGGGATTATGCTGTTAGTTCTCTTGTCTTAGGTGCTGATTCCACCTTAGCATTAAGTACTAAGAGCTATATGAGGTCTTATAAAATGAATGAAGCAACTAATGTGATATTTATACTGTTGTTGTGCGAGTTAGTTATATTTTTAATTTATAAAGGTTTATTAAATGTCAGTAATAAAAAACATTAACTACAAAATCGATAAGTTTAAGTTATCTGTACCGAGTTGGGAGTTTCCTGATAAGGGTTTAACTATTTTAACGGGCGAAAGTGGTAGTGGTAAAAGTACTTTACTGGATTTACTGATTGGATTTAGAAGTTGCAAAGGCATGAGCTGGGAGTTATTAGGAGAGGATTATTGCTTAAAAAAAATTGAAGATAAAAATATTGGCTTAGTTTTGCAAAAAGGTGAGCTGTTCCCACATTTAACGGCGGAACAATGCATAAAATTTGCTGCACTAGCGCGAGGAAAGAAAAATTATTTAGATGAGGCTAAAGAATATATAAATGAATTATGTTTAAAAAGTGAAACATTATTACAGAAAACAACTACTCTTTCCGGCGGGGAAAGGCAAAGAGTAGCATTGGTTTGTGCTCTAATTGGTGACCCTAAGATATTACTTTTAGATGAGGCATTTTCTGCCTTAGATTCAGACAATAAAGAGAGAGCTTTAAGTCTAGTTAATAATTTTTGTTTAAGCAAAAAAATACCGGCACTTTTAGTAACGCATGACGTATCGCTAATTTCCAAATCAGTTTCTAATTTTAAATTACTAGATGGGTCTATAGTTTAATTTTTTATTTCAATTATTAATAAACTTAATGGTAAGGTAATCCATCTGAGAAAACTTAATTTAATAAAAAGGGAGAGAGAGTGAATTTTTTAGAAGATAATGCAGAATTAGTAAATAAAGGCATGGGCTTTTTAATGGACTACGGGCCGAAAGTTATTGGTGCTATTGTAGTCTTTATAATAGGTAAATGGATTATTGGTAAAATTGTAAGAGTTGTAGAGGCAGCACTAAGCAAAAATAATATGGATGTTTCTCTAAGTAGATACTTAGGAAAAATAATAAGAGTGGTTTTACTATTACTTCTTATCATGACTGTTGCTGGAATGGTGGGAATTGAAACTACTTCGTTTATTGCAATTTTAGGTGCTTCCACTTTAGCTATTGGTATGGCGCTACAAGGTAGTTTGGCTAACTTTGCGGGTGGTTTTTTATTACTAGTATTTAGGCCATTTAAAGTTGGTGACTATATTGTTTCTGATGGTGAAGAAGGCGTAGTACAAGAGATTGGTGTGTTTTGTACAACTTTGACAACACTTGATAACCGCAGAATTATTTTACCAAACGGACCTTTGGCTGGTGGTAAAATGACAAATGTTGGAGTTGAAAGTAATAGGCGTGTAGACTTATCAATTGGAATTGGTTACGGCGATGACTTTAATAAAGCTAAAACAGCAATCATGGAAATGGCCAAAGGCGATAACAGAATTCTTTCAGAGCCAGCGCCATTTGCTGGTATAACTGATTTTGGTGACAGTTCAGTAAACTTAACTGTGCGCGTATGGTGTAAGTCTTCTGATTACTGGGATGTATTTTTTGATACAAACCAACGCCTTAAAGAGTGTTTAGATAAGGCTGGAGTAAGTATCCCGTTCCCACAAAGAGAAGTTAATATTATTAGTGATAACAAATAATATATTTTTTAAAAGCACAGTTAGAAATGGCTGTGCTTAATAACAAATTAATTAATATTGTCTGAGGCAGGGAAGCCTTCGGCATATCTCAAGCTAAGGAGAGCATATGAAAAAGAGTATAAAGTTAATTGTTTCATGTATCGTAGCTGTATCATCAGCTTATTTGGTTGGTTGTGCTGATGCAGGTAAGAAAACTGCAATTGGTGCAGGCGCAGGTGCTGCCGTTGGTGCTGGGTTAGGTATGATCATTGGTCATCAATCTGGTAATCGTGGAAAAGGTGCTGCAATTGGTGCTGCCTTAGGTGGAGCCATTGGTGGTGGTATTGGTCTTAGGCTTGATAAACAAGCAGCAGAACTTGCCAGAATTGCTGAAACTAAAAGAACTGAGCATGGTATTGTTACAAAACTAAAAAGTGATATTACATTTGCTTCAGGTTCATCAAACGTTAAGGCACAACAAAATATTCAGCAAATAGCACAAATTATTGCTAAGTACCCTGAAGATGTGGTGCAAGTGATTGGACATACAGATTCAACTGGCTCAGATGCTTTTAATCAAACGCTTTCACAAAAAAGAGCTGAGAATGTTAGGAGTATTATGTTAGCTAATGGTGTTCCTGCAGGTTCAGTAACATCTGTTGGTATGGGTGAAGGGCAACCAATAGGAAGTAATAAGACTTCTGCTGGGCGTTCAACAAATAGACGAGTTGAAATTTTAATTAGTGTTGATGAGTCAAAAATCCCTAAAAAGTAATTAATAACATATAAATTGAATTGAAAGGGCCAAGGTTTAATACTTGGCCCTTTTTTATTTTTATAGACATACTAAATAATGAGGGTTTATTATTTGGTCTATAACTTAAAGGAAGGGTGAATGATTAAGCTATTTGTATATCAAAAGCCAGAAACGGATAAGATTTTAAACTACAGTGCTTTTTGCGCTAAGACAGAGGCCTTCTTAAGCTTTCATAAGCTTGAACATAAAGTTATTAACTTTACTGGTAATCCGGGGAAGTTTAAAAAGTCTAAGCTTCCGGTCATTCAAGATGGTGGAGAGTATATTTGCGATTCCCACTTTATTGAAGAGTATTTAACTAATAAATTTAATTTAAATATGGATGAACACCTTTCTGATCTAGATAAGGCTAATGGCTATACCTATACTAAAATGTGTGAAGAGTTCTTATATTGGAGTATTTTGCATGAGCGTTGGTTTATTGATAAGAACTGGGAAAAACTAAAAGAACAATTTTTTAGTGATATTCCAAAGCTTATGCGTGGCTTTGTAACTAATATGATTCGTAAAAACTTAAAAAAATCTGCTATTGGACATGGTATGAGCAGGCATAGTGATGATGAAATACATAATCTTGCCATGAAGTCAGTTAAGGCAATATCTGTATTTTTGGGTGATAAAAATTATTTTTTAGGTGACAAGATCTCTAGTTTTGATTTAACCATGCATAGTTTTATTTCCAATGTAGTCTATTGCGAATTAAATCCAAGAATAAAAAATGAAAGTGTGCAATATAAAAATTTGGTAGAGTATTCAGATAGAGTAATAAATCATTTGTAAAAAAAAAGCTCGTGAGATTAACACGAGCTTTTTTCAAAATATGTCTCATTAAAATTATTGTATTTCGCTGATTAGTGCTCTTAGTTTCCCTTCATCTTTAACGCCAATAAACTCTAGCTCAACTCTGCGGTCCTCTGTGCTAACGCTATATGGGTTAAGCTCTCCAAAAGCCATGCTATAAATCTTGCTGTTTGGTAAGCCATTTGTGGCTAGGCGTTTAAGAACATCTTTTGCTCGAGAGTGTGAAATTATTCTGTTTGTGTTGCCTAGTTTTGCAGTGGCTTTAAAGTCACCAGCATGTCCTTTTACATTTACTTTTTCAAATAAGTCTTGGTTCTCAGTTAATACATTAGCAAGCTTACTTAAGTAAATTTCATCTCTTGTGCTTGGTTGTACCTTGCCTTGGCCATAGTCAACGTCATCAATTTTAATGTTAACAACGGGCCCTTGATACATAGGTTGAGGAGCAGGCTCTATAGGTTCAGATAACACAAGCTCATTATCATCAAAATTACCTTCAAATTGATTATCGCCTTCAACATATTCATTACTTGAAATGTTACTTGCTTTAGTTGGCGGGAAGCCCACTTGAAAATCTAATAAGTATTTATTTACACGGCGAGAGCTAACATCAACATCTGTAAGTATTCGGCCACCAACTCTAAAAATCCATTGATTATCAAGGGCTGTTTCATAGTGAACAGTTCCGCCAATAAAGGTAGCCATAACTTTTTTAGAATCAGCAAAAGTATTTTTGTTACCTAGTAAAATATTTACTACAGGGCCAGCACTCCATTGTTCTGCAAATCGATACCTTGCATTGGCATCTATAAAGAAACTTTGTGTGTTTACATTTATATTTTGCGCTGATGTTCGGTTGCTTTGAAAGCCAATCCCAAGATCATAAATAAATCTTTTCTCAGGCTCATATAGTGATCCTAGAACTTTAAAATTAATTTGGTGTCCGTCTCTGTTAGGTAGGCTAGTGCTGTCTTTTAAGTCAACTATACCAAGATTACTTCCTAAAAATAGCCATAGACCATCAGGGTTGCGAGCATCAGAATTGCTGTATAAGTAATCACTTTTAGTTGTATTCTCAAATGCATTAGCGGAGGTTATAAACAAGAATGGTAGTAAAATTAGAAGAAGTTTTTTCATAATTGCCCTCTATGGTTATGTTAAAAATTACATTAGAAATCATGCATCAGGTATTGTGAAAAAGAAACACTTTTTTGCACTGTATATAACAGTCTGCAGAATAGTGTTTTTTTTATTATCCTAAGGTTCGCGTTATTGGTATGACTATTAAGAACTAAAAAAAATAAAATTTTAAGATAACTTAAAAACAATAAAAACTAAGGAAGAGGAGAAGTTATGAAATTAAAAGTATTATTACAGGTATTGGCTTGTATTACACTTTTCGGTGGAGTTGCTAATGCAGAAGTAACTGC
>CALLBC010000140.1 GCA_938001965.1 uncultured Bdellovibrionales bacterium
ATTATATGAAAAAGGAAACAACACTAAAAATCCTGTTACAGCAACAATTCTTTATGGGTTCGCCGGTCTTGAAGTTGCTCAAGCTGGAATGAATTTAAAAACTGGTAAAACTGCTAATGATGCCGGTAAATATATGAGTGACGATGGCCTTGGTTTAGCTGGTAATGGACTAGGTGATGGCTCAAACGGTTATGGTGATGGCACAGGAAGTGGGTCAAATGGTGAAGTCAATTTAGATGACGAGTTCGATGGCCTAAGCAATGACCCTAATATTAGAAAAATTTATGGCAGAGTGCCCAATGGTTCTGAGTTAAAAAAAGCACTTAAAAAAACAGGTGTTAAAGTGAATGAAAAAACAGGTGAAGTGACTTTACCTGATGGAACAAAGTTAGGTCGTGCTGAGTTAATGAAAAAGGGGCAGGAGTTAGCAAAGTCTCCAAAATTTAAAAAATTGCAAAAAAGGCTTGCTCGTAAGCGCATTGCTTATCTTAAGCATATGGCTCGTTCAAGATCTAGTCGAAGTGGTGGAGGCTATATGAACTCTGCGACCAGACGAGGAAGTAAAAAAACAAAATACCCTGGCTATAAATTTAACTTTGGCAACAAAGGATCAAGAGGTATAGCTTCTGTTCCCGGTAAAGTGAAAATGGTTAATGGCGATCCTTTAGGGGCCGCCTCAGATAATGTATTTCATATTGTAGAAAGAGCTTACCAAGGCTTGGTGACAACTAAGGTTCTGCAAGAAAAGGTACCAAAGTTAGGTAAATAAAACCAAACCTCTGGGTAAATATTAAAAAAATTAATTTTTATTTTAGGGCGTGTTGACGTTTCATCTAGTCATCTAAAAGCCTATCTAGGCTTATCTTCTTCGTCGAGTTTAAAATTTTAATCCTCAATGTGGCTTTGCTATACCTCCGGTTAAAATTTTAACCTCAACTCAAATCTAAACCAATCTAGTCTCTTAGCTAACTAGATGAAACGTCAACACACCCTAGTGTTGAGTGCGCTTAGGGCAGCATCAAGTCTGTTAGTAACAGAAGTATGTATCTCTTGAAATAACCTTATTGTTTTTGCCAAAAGTGGTTAGTATTGATTGATCTTGCTCGTCCAAATAAACATTAAACTGATAAAATTTATCTTCAGAGGTGAACTGAAAAGTAACATCCTTTGTAAGCACTTGGCCATTTAAAGCTAAAGTATGCGGGTAAACTTTTAAGTTTTCATATTGAGTTAAGCGAAAATCAGAAACAGCTCCGTCTTCAGTATTTACCCAAGTCGACTCTACGTTAGCCTTTTCTAAAACGATTGTGTGTTTTAGAGGGGAGCCACTGTTAAAGTTGTACTCCACGCAAACAAATTTATCCAGTGTGTAGGCAGGACAAATTGCTGGTGCTATGATAGCTAGTAATAAACTAAATATTAAAATTTTCATAATTCCCCATAGCCCCAAGATGTATATTCTAAATATACTTTTGTGGTTTTACAAATAACTATGAGTTCTGTCAAAATTACAAGACCTCGCTGTAAACATTGCCAGTGTTGGCTTTCCTAAGGTCTTTTGCTCACTTAGATGGTGTCGTGCTGACACTGACCATGTAAAAAACTCCAGAAATTAAACTTTGCAGTGGCATAAGCAAATGTTTTGGGAGCATGTATTTACAACTTTCCCCATGGCTATGGGTATACACAGGGGGCTGGTTAATATAAAAATATTTTATGTAAGGGCTTTTAAGAAATAACTGGAGCCATTATGTCTGGCACATAACTTGTAATGGTGTCTACTGACAAAAAGAAATTTTTGTTTCTAATTGAGGGGAGCGGGGATGCTAAGACAATTTATTTTATTAATCTTAATGCTAAGTACATCTTTAGTTGTAGTTGCTGAAACGGCAGTAACTAGAGCGCAAAGAGAGAGCAATAAAGGGATAGATATTTTGCCAGGTAATTTAAGTATTGGAGCTACAATCGGTATGGCTGGAACAGTTTCTGATGAAAGCCAAAGTGAAGGTACAAGAACTGCGTCACTAAGTATTAGTCCTCGATATGCTTTTGATAATGGTTCAGCAATTTCAATGGGTTTTTCATTGGTGCAAGAAACTGAAATTGAAAGGTTAGATGCATCTAATTTAAGTTTAACATACACTTTACCTAGTAAGTCATTTTTAAATGATAACTTAAGTTTAGGCACCTCTTTAATTGCAAGCGCTCCAACAAATGGAAGGGCATATAGAGATGAGTCATTTAGAGGGACGGCTGGTTTATCAGGCTCTTTATCGACTACAGCTTTAAAGAATTCATTTCCAATTAATTTAAGCTACTCATTAAGTGGTGGGAAGAGGTTCCACAAATATAGAAGGAATAACTTAAGAGCTCAAAATACAGAGTACTTTGTTGGTCATACAGGTGTAATTAGTAAGTCCATATCGAACTTTACAGTTTCGGCCTCAGGCACATTTAGGCCCACTTGGACCTATCAAAATGTTTATAAGCCAACTTATGCTTTGTCGCAGAGTTTGTCGTATAGAGCGAAAGGCTTTTCATATACTTTATCACACTCCAATGGTGGAAGTGCTTTAGATTATCAAGGTGATTTTGATAATATTAAGCCATTTGACGATTATGCGTCACAAATAAGTTTTAGTTTAGGTTATATAATTAATTAATAGGCGGGGAGAGGAAGAATGACAATATTTAAACAAATACCAAGCATAATGGCCATCGTTGGTTTATTATTTGTTACGGCTTGTGACAAAGAAAGACCATATGATGAGATTAAAAATAAAAATGCTGCCGGTAATGTACAGCCAAAAGGTGACTTTGATCACTTTTCACAAACCGGAAAAAATATTAGAGATGCTAAAACTAATGAGGTTTTCTCATTATCTAATATTAATAAGCTATCCACGGATAAGCAGTATTTAGCAGTAGTTTCGAACACAACCACTGACATAGATGCTCCAGTGACTCCGTACGAAATGGGACGTGAAGTAAGAGTTGTAATGTCATTTACTGAAGAGAATTTAATTGCTTATGAAATCCCAAGTCAGTTTACTGATACCGACGTAAACTTTAAGCCATTTATAAAAATTCCAGTAAAGCATATTGATTACAAATGTGCATTAGATGCTAACCAAAAGTGTACTCAAAAAGAAATTGAGGACACTGAAAAAGCATGGGTTGATAAAAAGTATTTCGTCCCTTCTTTAGAAAAAGTTAAAGTTGAGACTTTGGATGGACTATTTTCATCTTTAATTAACTATGCATTTAGTTGTTCTGAGGAATTAGAGTCTAGAGTAATTTCTTATAAAGTTGAAAAAGAGGCAATCAACATTACTGTTGAAAAAACAATGAGACAGCAGTTTAAGTGTGCTGGTTTTGCCGCTTTAATTGATCCAGGTTCTGTGACTTACAGAGTTCAACAAAATATTTCTTTAGTAAAGTTAAACACTTTAACTTCTGATGACTATGAAACTATGGTGTATAATGATGAAGTTGGTCCAAATGAGTTTGGATACTTCAAAACTGTTTATCAAGAAAAAGACCCAGCAAACAAACTGTGTCGTGACTGTCATAAAGAGTTTGTTTCAAGGTGGAATCCTAAGAAAAAGGTAATTGACTATCACTTAAGTACAAACTTTGAGAAGCCAGAAAATGCTGGCCTTAAAGGTGCCACTTACCATGCAATTAAAACTATAAATGAGTCTTTTAAAGAAGCTGGTACAGATATGAAGATTGTTCTTCATGATGGTACAAATGACCTTATAGAAGGTGATATTAGAAAGAACTTAATCGTTATGGTTGAAGACCCAATTAAGAGAGGTTTATTAGGGTACGGACCATCAATCACAAACCCAATGACTGGTGAAATTGTTCATGCAAGAACTGTAATGTTCCCAGGTGTAATGAAAAAGTTTGTTGAAAGAGCCTATGGTGAGTACTTAGAGACTGTTGCTCGACTTGAAAAAAACAAAATTGATGCTTCTGGTGTATTATCTGCTGCCGGTGAAGCTCAAGAAAGATCAGCTGCTCAACAGGCTTTAGTTGATCGTCAAGTAAAGGCTTTAGGCTATGAAGGTGCACCTTTAGAGATTCAAATGGATCAAGTGGCGTCATCTTCAATTACTGAAACAATTTTAGATGCAGTAGATTTAATTACTAACCCAATTGATAACATGGGTACTGATGACAGCTATGTGAGATTATTAGATAGATACTTTGGTACGCAAGAACTTGAGACGGTTGATTTAAAAAATGAAATGGAAGAGCTATCTAAGCGAAACTACTACCCAGCTGAGTTATTTAACACTAACGAAGCTTTAGGTAAGCACCTTAAGCAAATTATTATCGATAATGATTACAAGCAGTGGGATGATTTAAGTGTAGAAGTAAGACAAAATATTGTTCAAAACTTACTGCCAATTACTTGGATCCCAACTTTAATTCATGAGATTGGTCATAACTTAGGACTTAGACATAACTTTCACGGTTCAAATGACAAAGATAACTTTTACACTAAAGAAGAGTTAGCTGAAAGAGGGATTGATCGCCCTATGGAGTATAGTTCAATTATGGATTACTCTTACAGTAGTGCTAATGAGCTTTCAATTATGGGTAAGTACGATATTGCTGCTCTAAGATATGCGTATGCTGAGAAGGTAGAGCTTGTTGATGGAACTATGGCTCCTGTATTTGTTGCAGACAGTGAGACGCAAGAGAAGAAGTTTAACGAAGCTTTAGGTGATAATGTAAAGAAGTTTGAGTACTGTTCTGACGAAGGTGTAAGTTTAAATGCATCTTGTAACCGTTTTGACCAAGGGACCAACTATGTTGAGATCGTTCAAAATGCTATGGACAACTATGAAGACTACTATAAGCGTAGAAACTACAAGGGCAATAGGTACTACTACTCTTCAGTATCAGGTGACTTAGGTTCTGTGTACAGGATGAGATCCATGATGTCTAAGTTAAGAACTGTGTTCGAGCTATACGAGACAATCGCTGTGGGTAACAAAGATTACTTTGAGAGAAATCCAGATGCGTGGGACACTGACCCTGACTTGAAAGACATCAAAGACGCCACTGTTATGGCTGGTCAGTTCTTAATTGATATTGTTGCCACTCCAGATGTTCATTGTTTGGTTGGTGAAAAGCAAGATGGTGAAGTTGTACCAGTAGTAATTGTTCCACTTGTACAGCTAAGCAGAAGGGACTCAACTTGTGCTCTTGCTGGTGAGGGTTTAGCTGAACAGTATGTTGTATTAGGTCAAGCGGGTAAATCGTTTAATCACATCAGAGACAAAAGAAACCCATCACTTTTTATTGATCAAATTGATGTAAAAGGAATTTGGGTTGATAAAATTTTAGCTTTAAGAACTTTAACAGGACGAACTTGGGGGTTAGGCAACTTTGACAATATTACTTTAAACTTCTTAAGTGTGCCGGAGTTAGAGCAGCCGATTATGGATCTATTAACTAAGATTATTACAGATAAACATGAAGGTTCTCTAGTGTTTGAAATGGAAACGGGTGCTCAGCCAGTGGCCGTTCCTTGGAAATACAGCTTATTTAAAGATGGTACTCATAAGCTTGCTAAAAACTTTAGCCCAGTTGTGAGAATGCTTTTTGACCTTGAAAACTCTGCGCCGACACAGTTTCACGAGATGGCTATTAAAGCTATTAAAGGAAGAGCTGCCAGTCGTGATGATAACGATAGAGAACTGGGTCAAAAGTTAGAAGACATGTTTGATGTATTAACTTACTTGCCAAATGGCGTAGATGTTGATGAGTTGGTTAGTCATAAAATTGGTAACGACACTTATTACGCTTATGAGTCAAACACTATGGCTAGATCAGTAATAGCTCAAATTGGTGAAACGAAAAAAGCTGAGGCTTTACAAGCAAGGTTAAAAGCTCCATCTAGTATGAGTGAAGAGCAAGCAGAGGCCTATGAAACTGCTGTGTCTGAAAAAGTTCAAGCGATTCTAGAGCATAGAAAAGCGAATCCAAAAGCGGCAGCTAAGGATGATGCTGAGTCTTTAGAGAAGTTAGCATATGATATAGATGTGGAGACATTAGAGTCGGCAATGGCTGGTCAGTTACTTTCTGTGACTAATTACCATGAAATGATTTTAGAATCCTTAACTAAGAGAACGAGTCGTCTTAGCAGATTCTTAGATCTCTTAGGTCTATAAAAAAGCTAAAGTTCGTATAATCTATAATTTTGAAACCCACCTTGATTAACAAGGTGGGTTTTTTTGTGGAATATGCCTTTGAAATTATGTATTCAATCTAAATAAAGCTATATCTTGAGGCATATTTAGGGGCTGTCCAGCCTGGTTTAATTAATGATTTTGCTCCATAGGTGAGTATGCTTTTGATTGATATGAGATATTCGTTTTGGGGGTCTAGGCTAAGTACTTAAAATCAATGATGTTTGTGAGGTTATTAGAAGTAGCCATTTTCATTTGTATAAGGTTTTGTTTTTGAGTTGCTTACTAGCTGAAAACTAGGTATATCACTTGCTACTGAAAAAATTATTTTATAAGGAAATTTGAATGAAAAGACCTGGAAAAGTAGCTAGATACAAGATTCAACGTCGCCTAGGAACTGAGCTTCCTGGCTTAGGTAAGCCTGGTGCTTTAGAGCGTAGACCATATCCTCCTGGTGAGAATGGTAACAAAAGAAAAAAGTATTCTGATTTCGCACTTCGTTTAGAAGAAAAGCAAAAATTAAGATTCCATTATGGTTTAAAAGAAGAGCAGTTAAGACGTTTTATCCGTGATTCAAAACGTGGTTCTGGTTCAAACTGGGTAAGCAAGTTAGTTGGTCGATTAGAAACTCGCCTTGATAACGTTGTTTTTCGTTTAGGTTTTGCTTCAAGCATGAGAGCTGCTCGCCAGTTAATTTCTCATGGTCATATCTTAGTTGATGATAAAAAACTTGATATTAGTTCTGCAGTATTAAAAGCAGGTCAAACAATTAAGATCAGAGAAAAGTCTAAAGAAAATCAAATCGTTCTACAGGCTAAGCAATCTCCAAGATTAGATGTTCCTGAGTTCTTACTAAAAGAAAGTGACTTTTCTGGAACTTTACAAGCTGTGCCTGGTATTGACGCTATACCATTTAGCTTTGATTCTGGTTTATTCACAGAATACTACGCAGCAAGAAAAGTTTAATAACTTTATTATATTTTACTTTAAAAGCCCGTATTTATTACGGGCTTTTTTTTGCTCTGAAATCAGATGATTAGGAAGGGTGTCTAATACTTTTTAATTGTATTTTTTTATGTAAGCGATTGTGGGAACTGTTTTAAAAATAAATTTCTTTGTCTAGTTTGTTGTAAGCTTTTTTTATAGATTTTATTTTTTATTACATCAAAGCGCATTTGGCTGAATAATAAGCCAAGGCAAAAGCTGGCTAAGGTGAATTCATCCTTATCTTTTCCTATGAGTTTGTTCTTTTTAGCAGATTTAAAAAAGGCAATAAGTTCATCAAATGTGCTTGAAAATATTTTTTTAAAAATATCGGCAGCAGGGGATTGGTTGCGGTCAAATTCTCTAATAAGAATAAGCCCAGAGAATTTTTCTTTCATAAAAAAATCTAATAACTCAGAGGCTAAAGTAGTTAGTTTGTTGTTATAATCATTTTTATCTTTTGCTGGAGTTAAAATTCCAGTTATAAATTTTAGTTGGTTTTCGCCAATATCTTTTAAGCAGGCTCTGTAGAGGCCTTCTTTATTTTTATAATGATAACTGATCATACTGGAGTTTACTTTTGAGAGCTTTGCAATATCTCTTATGGTTGTTCCATTAAGGCCTTTTTTTGCAAAGAGTTCTAGACCAGCCTTTAGAAGTTGTGACTTTTTAGAAACACCTTTTGGTTCTTTAGTCTTGTTTGCAACATAATATTTCCTAACTGCGTTCCTCATATGAAAAAGTATCAATTGGTTTTAATAAAAAATCAATCAAATGATTGATTTTTCCGATGAGAGTCATGTAACATATTAAAAGAAGGAATTTAAATTGTGCCTGGAGGGCCTGTCAGTGGATTTATTTAATCAATACTATTCAATGTTTCATGATCAATGTGGTTTAGCCACTGTTGCATTTTTGCTAGTGGCTTTAATGCTTGGTTACTTTTCACTACCTTTATTTGTATGGGCAATCGTTGTCCTAGGGTATTTATTTTTAACAGGCTTTGCATTGCCAGTTGTTATTGCAGCAGCAGTAATTTTTGCTCTATTTATAATTACTCCAATAAGGAAAGTGTTATTTTCATCAATAGTAATGAAATTAATTAAAGGAATATTACCTTATATATCAGAGACTGAGCGAGCAGCACTAGAAGCGGGTAAAGTTTGGGCTGATGGAGAATTATTCTCAGGTAATCCAAATTTGAAAAAGTTAATGAGTGAACCTTATCCTGAACTAACACCAGATGAAAAAGCCTTTATGGATGGTCCTGTTAATAAAGTTTGTGAAATGCTAGATGACTGGGAAGTATGGCGCAAAAGAGAATTGCCATCTGAGATTATGGATGTGCTAAAAAAAGAACGATTTTTTGGTATGATCATTCCTAAAGAATATGGTGGATTAGGTTTTTCAGCCTTAGCCCATAGTGAAGTTGTTGCTAGAATATCTTCAAGATCTGTAACTGCCGGTATTACAGTGATGGTTCCCAACTCTTTAGGGCCAGCTGAGTTATTAAACCATTATGGAACTCAGGCGCAAAAAGATAAGTATTTAAAAAAATTAGCTTTAGGGGAAGAGTTGCCATGCTTTGGTTTAACTGAGCCGGGAGCGGGTAGTGATGCCGGCTCTTTAACATCTTCTGGTGTTTTATTTAAAGATGCTAATGGTGATATTTGTATTAAACTAAATTGGAAAAAAAGATGGATTACACTGGCGGCGATTTCAACTGTGATTGGCTTAGCATTTAGGTTAAAAGATCCAGAAGACTTACTTGGAAAAGGCGGTGGTGACCTAGGTATTACCTGCGCACTCATTCCATCGAGTGAAAAAGGTGTGGAAGTTGGCCTTAGGCATGATCCACTTGGTGTTCCGTTTTACAACTGTCCAACTGAGGGTCGTGATGTAGTGGTTAAAGCTGAAGACGCCATAATTGGTGGGCTTGAAGGTGCTGGAAGAGGTTGGAATATGTTAATGGACTGCCTAGGAGCAGGACGTGGTATTTCCTTGCCGGCACAAAGCACTGGTGGTGCAAAGTTAGCTGCCCGTGCAGTATCAAACCATGCTGTGCTTAGAAAACAGTTTGGTTTATCAATTGGTAAGTTTGAAGGTGTGGAAGAGCCTATGGCTAGAATCACCGGCAATGCCTATACACTTGAAGCCATGCGTATGTATACGCTTTCTGCTCTTGATCAAGGGATTGTTCCGGCCGTGGTAACAGCAATTGCTAAGTATAATGCCACAGAAATGTTTAGAAGCGTTGTTAATGATGCAATGGATGTGATGGGTGGATCTGGTATTTCAATGGGGCCTAAAAACCTTATGGCTATTCCTTATATTGCTTGTCCAATTGGAATTACTGTGGAAGGTGCAAATATCTTAACAAGAACCTTAATTGTATTTGGACAAGGAGCTTTACGTGCCCACCCTTATGCTTTTGCCGAAGTTAATGCCGTTGAAAGCAATGACTTGTCAGCTTTTGATAAAGCCTTCTGGGGGCATGTTGGTCATATTGTAACTAATGTTTGTCGTTCAATCTTCTTAAGTGTTACACGAGGGTTCTTCGCCGGTCGTGGCGGTCTTAGTGGTAAAGCTGGAAGATATGCGCAAAAACTTAAATGGGCCTCAGCCAG
>CALLBC010000141.1 GCA_938001965.1 uncultured Bdellovibrionales bacterium
CTCAGCTTCTTTTTAGTCTTTTTTGATAACTTCTTAACCTTCTTGCTTTGCTTTTTTTTAGCCTTTTTGGACTTTCTCTTCTTAGTCCCCGGGACTATCCCAATGCGGCTATCATTACTAATTATAACCTCCACCAAACTATCTAATTGTGATTCAAATTCATTATCAGCCATTGGCAGGTACTGCCACTTTTCAATTAAAGGGTGATTTATAAGAGCGGGAAAATCCTTTTGTAAGCTTGCGTGGTGCTCACGGCTCGTGGCCACTAGTACTCCATTCCAAATATCAAAATCAAAAGTACCACCCTTCCATTCACGATCACCAGGCTTTTCAGTTAGTATCAAAACCATTAACCCATTGTAGTAAATCGCTAAGCCACCGAACATTCGCTTAGTAAAGTAAGAGTCACTATCCATTAAGGGCTCTAAAAACTGCTCTAATAAAAATTCTTTCATAGGGTATTTATATAATACTCCTAACGACTTTTACAGTTTAAGGTTTAATTTTAAGTGGGCCCTACTCTTGGAATTACTAAGGCAAAAAAAAACACAAACATAAATATGTTCGTGTTAAATGGTAGGGAATACCGGGCTCGAACCGATGACATCCACCTTGTAAGGGTGGCGCTCTACCAACTGAGCTAATTCCCTATTGAGTAGTGAAGACTTTTTTATGACAATTTATAGGCTTTGGCAACTAGGAAATCTATTTAAATAAAAAAGCCCAATTAACTGGCGACCAGTAATTGGGCTTAAAATCTTAATATAATCAGATACTTAGTCTTCTTTCTTGTTTAAGATCTGATTCTTGTTCTCAGTGCCACACACCGTTGAGCTACAGTAGCTACTCACAGTGGCCGCAAGAGAGATATTAGACATATTTTTACACATTCTACTAGCTACAGGGAACTTTGGTGGAAATAGCCACGCTTCAGTAGGTAGAATTTTTGATGCATTATCATATAGTCTAAGTTTAACAGAGAATTGTGAATCATCTCTAAAATCTACTAAGTTTAAGTTTAAAATAAAGCTTCTTTCTAGGTAAACTTCACTACCATAAGCTAATAAGTTCCACTCATCATCATAAACCACAGTCATGATTCTTATGTACTTATTTCCTTCTTCAGAAATATAGAATGAGATATTTTGTAGCTCACCATTTAATTCTATTTGCCAATCAGCTGATGATACAAAATTCCATGCAAACGGACATTCTGAACCTAATGGAAATGGCCAATGATCCTCACCATTAACTACGTCTGAGTGTGCTGACGTTAACGTCATTACTGTGATACTAAATATTAATAGTATCTTCTTAAATACTTCCATGTTTCCCCCTACCCTAAGATAGTAATACTTTAACATCTTTGTTGAAATAATAACCGTTTTTAGCCCTGAATAAATACTTTGGCTTTTCATTTTCAGGCTCAATTAAACGTCTTAAACGTTTGATTGTCACATATAATTTATTGTCATGTACTCTTGGGTCATAATTTTGTTGCCAAATCTTATTTACAATTTCCTCTTTTGAGTAAACTTGCCCTGGAGTAGTCATAAATAGCTTTAAAAGATCTAAGAGTATGAATTGATTTTTGAAATCAATTTCACCTTTACTTTTTTCAGATATATATTTTTTATCTTTATTAAAGATAATATCAAAATTAACACTCTGGTTACCAGATATTTCCTCTAAAGTATTTTCCACAATGGAGTGGAAGACTTTTAAGTTTTCCTTATCCATGCTTGAAAGGGCTAAATTTAAGTAAATCTTAGCCATATGATGATCGCCCTTATCCCTGTAGGCTAAACCAATAGAGTAAAGAATAGAAATATAATTAAATAGATCTTTATTCTTTTTAACTTCTTCGAAAGCTAACCAATAGATTTCTAAGGCTTCGTTATATCTTTCTAATTTTCTTAATACATTACCGTTAAAGATTTTTATAAAAATCTCTAGCTCCGGAAGATCAATAACTTGAAAGAAAACCTTAATATTGTAGATTTCTTTTAAAGCCTCGTTGTACTTTTCTTCTTTCGCGTAAGTATTTGCAATACCAAAAATTGCGTAACAAATATCTTTTTTAGAATTCTTTTGTAAAGCTAAGTTTAATGACTTTGTGAAGTACTCTTTTGCAATGCTGTTTTGGTGCTTATAGCTGGCACATAAACCGAGCACATAAAAAGTTTTAGGGCTTAACTCAAAATTATTTTTTAATACTAAGTCTTGTAGTGACTCTTTGATATTTTCTATTTTTTCTTGTTCGCCGGTTTCAGCGTAGATTCTGATAATCACATTTTGTGATTCTAAAAACTCTTCAAATTTATTTTCTTGGAGAAATAAATCAGATGCTTGAATTAAGTAAGGTAGAGCTTGATTGAAGTCAGTCTTATCCTTATAAAGTTTCCCAACTTTCAATAGCTCTTCGGCCTTTAACCCCTGAATCACTTATCCCCCAATGATTGTTAGATTTAGGAATAATCTTACACATGCTTAAAAATTCGTCCATAAGGATTTATAAGTTTTACTTTTTTTTCATAAAATTAAATAAAAGCAATGCAGAATCTACAATTGCTTATGCTCTATCTAGCTGTAATTACTGTATTTGAAGTTTTTGTGGTTTACGTGAGGCGTCAGGAACTCCGTCTTGGCATTGGCTTATAGATGATTTCTAAAAATTACTTAATCATAAATTAATACAAATTATACCACCCATATAATATTAGTCCTCTTTTAGTACCCAAAAAATATTCTTAAAGTATGCTAATATCTATTTTAGCTTCCAGGTAACTCAACCATGACAAACCCTCAACCTCGAGCTGTTAAGCTCTTTTCAAACAATCTTACTGTAAGGATAATTTTTATGAAAAAATTTATAATACTATTAGCTCCCCTAATTTTAATTTTATCGCAAAACTCTAGTGCTAAAGTTAAGACTATTGATAAAAGATATAAACTTGTCACCCAAAGCCCTAACTCAACAAATCAATTGATAGAACTTCCTCAAGCTCTTGAAGTTAAAAAAATAAATGATCGTTTAATTATTTATCGCTATGTAAATGAAAATAAAGGGACTCATGTGAAGTCTCACTCTTTCACAAGAAAAATGAAAAAAACTCCTGTCGGAGCCATAGATAAAATTGAGGATAAAGGCTTTAAGCTGAGGTTCACTGAAAGCTTTCAACAACTCAAGGACAAGGCTATTGCAATTATTAATTATGAGCTCATTTCTGGTAGCTACAAAGGTTTAAAGACTGGTGATAAATACACTAATACCTTTGTTTACAGCTTAAATAATATAAATAAAGTGCATTATCAGTTTACACACTCACTCAACGGCAAAAAACCAATTGTTGTAAATGCAACTTACAAATAACATTCTTAGTTCACATTAAAAATAAAGGCCCACATCAAGATTGTGGGCCTAAATAAACTCTAGATTATTAATAATTAATTAATGTTGTAGTGATTGCTGACCCGTGTACTGGGCGCGAATGCCTAAGGCTCTTTGGTTTCTTACTTTAAACAGCTCTTTAGCATTTTTAATATCTAAAGCGTTTACTAAAACCTGATCCACATGATCCACTAAAATTACTTTTATATCTTTTAGTACTTCTGGTGGGATTTCTTTTAAATCACGTTCGTTTTCTTTAGGGATAATAATTGTTTTTACACCGGCAACATGGGCAGCCAATGTTTTTTCACGAAGACCACCGATGGCTAGTACTCGGCCCCTCAGCGTTACTTCACCAGTCATGGCCACTGTTCTTTTCACAGGAATCTTTGTAATGGCTGAAACAATACTAGTTGTTAAAGCAATACCTGCTGAAGGTCCATCTTTAGGGATAGCCCCTTCTGGGAAATGTATATGAACATCGATATTGGCATAGTACTCTTTGTCATAGCCAAATAAAGGTCCACGTGAACGAACATAACTCATGGCTGCAGCACAAGACTCCTTCATCACATCACCTAATTGACCAGTCACTGTGAATTTACCTTTACCTGGCACCACTGAAACCTCAACAGCTAGAATATCTCCACCCACTTGCGTCCAAGCAAGACCATTAGTTAAACCGATTTCATTAGTACCTTCAATCTTGCCGTGCTTATGACGGTTCGGCCCTAAGAACTCCATTACTTTTTTTGCACTGATAGTAATGGCTTTCTTTGTTTTTTTAGCGCCTTTCTTTTTAGATTCAGTTAGCTCTCTTTTTACAATTTCTTTAGCCACTTTTCTGCAAACTGTTCCGATTTTTCTTTCTAAGTTTCTTACCCCGGCTTCTTTAGTGTAAGACCTGATAATGTCTAATACTGCTGGATCGCCAAAAGTTACTTTATAATCAGCTAAGCCGTGAGCTTTAATTTGTTTTGGAATTAAATATTTCTTAGCAATATGGAATTTTTCTTTTTCAAGGTATCCCGTTAAATTAATCACTTCCATACGATCTAGTAGTGGACGCGGGATCGGGTGTAATGAGTTGGCTGTCGTTAAAAACATTACTTTTGATAAATCGTACTCAACTTCAATGTAGTGATCTCCAAATGTGGAGTTTTGCTCTGGATCTAGAACTTCTAATAAGGCAGCCGATGGGTCACCTTTAAAGTCCATACTCATTTTATCAATTTCATCTAGTAATAATAATGGGTTTCCAGAATTACATTTTCTTAGTGCCTGCATAATTTTACCTGGCATGGCTCCCACATATGTTTTTCTGTGACCACGAATCTCAGCTTCATCACGAACGCCACCTAATGAAATTCTGGCAAAGTCTCTGTTTAACGCTTTTGAAATAGACCTTGCTAATGATGTTTTACCAACACCCGGAGGGCCTGCTAAACATAAAATTGGCCCTTTTAGCTCATTAGTTAAAATTTGAACTGATAAATGCTCTAAAACTCTTTCTTTAACCTTTTCAAGACCCCAGTGATCATCATCAAGTATTTGCTGTGCCACATCTAAATCACACTTTTCTTGTTTATACTCACCCCAAGGTAGATCTAACATCCAATCAATGTAATTTCTTACTACAGCTGCTTCAGCACTCATTGGCGACATCATTTTTAATTTTTTAATTTCTTTTTCAACTTTTTTTCTACCAGCTTTACTGATTTTCTTTTTAGCTAGGCGCTCAATAAGCTCATCAAGTTCGGCCGCGTAATCATCTTTATCACCCAACTCTTTTTGAATAGCTTGCATTTGCTCGTTCAGATAGTACTCCTTCTGAGAACGCTCCATTTGCTTTTTAACTCTTCCTCTGATTTTCTTTTCCACTTCTAAAATTTCTATTTCACCAGTCATTAACTGAAATAACTCTTCTAATCTTTTAGATGGGTCTGTTGTCTCTAAAATCTTTTGCTTGTCTTCTAGTTTTAAATTCAGTTGGGCTGCAATAATATCGGCAAGCTCAGAGTAATCCTCAATTGTAGATACACGCATTAATGTTTCTGGCGGAATTCTTTTATTAAGTTTTACATAAATTTCGAAAGTATTTTTTACTGACCTTAATAAGGCTTTTGCTTCAGTTTCGTCTTCAACCTCTTCTTCTAATTCAGTAACACTGGCTGAAAAGAAATTTTCAGTTTGCTCAAGCTCATTAATACGAACTCTTTTTTTACCTTCCACTAAAACTTTTACTGTTCCGTCGGGTAAGCGTAATAACTGAATAATTGTTCCAACAGTTCCAACTTCAAAAATATCATCAACAGCTGGGTTATTTGTTTTAGCATCTTTTTGCGCAGCTAATACAATGTCTGTTTGTTTATTCATTGCATCTTCTAGTGCGTTGATACTTTTTTCACGACCGACAAAGAGTGGCATCATCATATGCGGAAAGATAATTAAGTCTCTTAGTGGTAGTAAAGGTAATGTTGAGTTTTTAGATTTTGGCATAAGACCTCCCAGCTACTAATATTGTAACCCTTCGTTGGCAGCAAATGCAATCTAGTTACTATAATGCAAGACAATGAAAATTAAAAAAAATTGCACTGACTAGATACAGGTCCAGGTTAGCAAAAGTAATTCTAATAATTAACCTTTGTTGTAGTTATTAAACATGTTTTTTTTAATAGATTGTTGACGCCTAAATTAATAGCATTTAGTCGTTTGCACATAAAAAAAGCCCAGCATACTTGCTAGGCTTTTTAATAATATTACTATTTTGAATTAAGCACTTTCGGCTTTTTCTTTTTTCATTTCTGATTCAGATTTATAAACCAACTCTGGTTTTTTCTTTTTAAGAATTACATCTGAAGAAATGATACACTCTTTAACATTGTCTTGAGAAGGTAACTCAAACATTGTGTCTAACATTGCTTCTTCAATTACACCTCTTAATCCACGAGCACCAGTATTTCTTCTGATTGCCTCTTTGGCAATGGTTCTTAAAGATCCGTCATCAAATGTTAACCTAACATCTTCAAATGAAAATAGTTTTTGATATTGTTTTACTAAAGCATTTTTAGGTTTAGTCAAAATATCCATTAACGCTTCTTCAGTCAGCGGCTCAAGCACTGCTAAAACTGGTAAACGTCCTATAAACTCTGGGATTAAACCATACTTAGATAAATCACTTGGACTCACCTTTTGTAAATTGCTCTCGTCCTTAGCCATTTTTTCATCTTTAGTTTGAATTGTTGCTGCAATACCCATTGATTTTGATGTTAAACGGCTTTCAACCACTTTATCTAAACCAACAAATGCTCCACCCACAATAAATAAAATATTTGATGTATCAACTTGGATAAACTCTTGTTGTGGGTGCTTACGACCACCTTTTGGAGGTAAACTTGCTACCGTACCCTCTAAGATTTTAAGTAAAGCTTGCTGAACACCCTCGCCACTCACATCACGAGTAATTGATGGGTTCTCAGACTTTCTTGTGATCTTATCAATCTCATCTATATAGATAACACCTTTTTGAGCGCGCTCTACATCGTAGTCTGCAGACTGCAATAAACTAAGTACAACATTTTCAACATCCTCACCCACATAACCAGCTTCAGTTAATGTTGTTGCATCTGCAATTGCAAATGGAACATTTAAAACTTTAGCAATGGTTTGAGCCAGTAAGGTCTTACCAGATCCGGTTGGACCTACTAATAAAATATTACTTTTAGCTATTTCAACATCATCTTTACTTTTCTTTTTAGAGTTAATTCTTTTATAGTGATTATGAACAGCTACTGATAATGCTTTTTTTGCAGAATCTTGACCAATTACATAGTCGCTTAAGTGAGACATGATATCCATAGGTTTAGGAACAGTAAATGTTGTACTTGTGCCTACCTCTTTATCAATTTCCTCAGCAATGATGTCATTACATAAATCAATGCACTCGTCACAAATATAAACTCCAGGACCGGCTATGAGCTTTTTAACTTCTTTTTGGCTTTTGCCACAGAAGTTACAACATAATGATCCAAAACCTTCTTTTTTACTCATAGTAATTACGCCTTTGTTGCTTTTCTAGTCTCTACAATATGGTCAATTAATTTAAATTCTTTTGCTTGTGTTGGACTTAAATAATTATCTCTGTCCATTGCCTTTTCTAATTCATCATACTTTTTACCTGTATGCTTAACGTAAATTTCTGTTAAGTTCTTTTTAGTCTTTAACATCTCTTCAGCATGAATAGCTATATCAGAGGCTTGGCCAGAAATTCCGCCACCACCAATTAGTGGTTGGTGAATCATCACTCGAGAATTTGGTAAAGCGTATCGTTTACCTTCAGTCCCAGCACATAATAGTAATGAACCCATACTTGCTGCCATTCCCATGCAGTAAGTGGCCACGTCATTTTTAATAAACTGCATAAAGTCATAAATGGCCAAACCAGCACTCACGCTGCCACCAGGAGAGTTGATATACAAATGTATATCCTGTTCCGGATTTTCCATTTCTAAAAATAACATTTGAGCGATGATGGTATTGGCAACATCGTCTGTTACAGGGGTCCCAAGGAATATAATTCTATCCTTCATTAATCGAGAGTATATGTCATAACTTCTCTCGCCACGTGGTGTCTGTTCTATTACTACTGGTACTAATGCCAAGATGTGTCTCCTTCCTGCGTTAAATAGATTAAAAATATACAATCAAAACATGTGTACTTTTCTAATCTAGACAAGTAGCTCTTCGGGTTATTTTAGATTCGCCTTGAGTATTATACGGGGCGTTATGCAACAATTTTGCAGTCTTAACTATTTCATGATTAAACCCAAGGTATAGTTTTATGTACCTAAGGAGTGATTTCATGAAATTCCAACTATCAAAGTCTAGTTCTAAAATCAGCTCAGAAACGCTTGTCGAGTTTGTTTCTGTTAACAAAAACAAAATTAATACTGAAGGCCTACCAAAGTCTATAAAAGATTTAGCAAGTGCCTCATTTCGAGACGGTTTATTGAAAGGGAATGTAAAAGATATAAAAGTCTTCCCTTCATTGAACATGGAAGGCTACAAAAATATTGTTTTAGTTGGCCTAGGAAACAAAAAAAATCAAAACATTGAATGCATTCGTTTTGCAGCCAGTAGCCTATACTCTGCTTTAAAGTCTTATAACTTAAGAAAAGTGGATGTCAGTTTAACTAGCTTACAAAAGCACTCTAAAAATCTTGGCGATAGCATTAAAGCTTTTGTTGAAGGCGCAGAG
Source organism: uncultured Bdellovibrionales bacterium (assembly GCA_938001965.1). Classification (GTDB taxonomy): domain Bacteria; phylum Bdellovibrionota; class Bdellovibrionia; order Bdellovibrionales; family UBA1609; genus JAHDIR01. The sequence continues at coordinate 8,649 of CALLBC010000141.1, forward strand.
CTTACTCACTATAACTTTGACGACTATAAACCAAAGGCTAAAGATAAATACGAGGCTGAATTTAATTTAGTAGGACCTGCTAAGTTAATTAGTAAAAGCGCAAAAGACAGCCTTAATGAAGGTATTATTATGTCTGAGTGTATTATGGTTGCTCGTAGACTTGGCGATACCCCTGGTAACTTAATGACTCCAGAGATCTTAGCTAAAACAGCAGCTAAAGAAGCCAAAGGATCAAAACTAAAAGTTACTGTTTGGGATAAGGCCAGAATTAAAAAAGAAAGAATGGGTGGACTACTTGGAGTATCTCTTGGTGGAGGACCTGACCCGCGCTTTATTATTATGGAATATAAAGGCGCTGCAGCTTCTAAAAAACCAGTTTGCTTTGTTGGTAAAGGTTTAACCTTTGACTCTGGTGGTATCAGCATTAAGCCTTCTGGCGGAATGCATGAAATGAAGTACGATATGTGTGGCGGAGCTAATGTAATTGGTACTATGCTTGCCATAGCAAGACTTAAATTAAAAGTGAATGTTGTTGCTTATGTACCATCAACAGAAAATATGCCCGGCCCAATGGCAAATAAGCCTGGAGATATTTTAACTGCTAGAAACGGCAAGCAGGTTGAAGTTTTAAACACTGATGCTGAGGGACGCCTTATTTTAATGGACGCACTTTCTTACGCTTGTGAGAAAAAGCCTGCCGTCATATTTGATGCTGCCACATTAACTGGTGCCGTTATTATGGCTTTAGGTAATTCCTTCACTGGCGTATTCACACGCGAAGATAAACTCTATTCAAAAATTAAAAAAGCCGCTGACAAAACTTGTGAAAGAGTTTGGCAGTTGCCACTTATGGAGCATCATATGAATGATATGAAAGGAACTCATGCAGAGCTTTCAAATATGTCTTCATTTAGAGGGGCAGGTAGCTCAACTGCGGCAGCATTTTTATCTAATTTTGTTGAAGAAGATATTCCTTGGGCTCACTTTGATATTGCGGGCACAGCTTGGAAAGTTGGAAACAGATTAAACTACTGCCCAAGCAAAGGGGCCTCTGGATCAATGATTAGAACTTTTGTTGAATTATCAAAAATGTTCTAGTTTATACACTCAATTTTATTTTGCGGCCTTCCAGCTGGATGGCTGCAAATACTTATAATGCCTGAATAAATACTTTCTTCAAAAGGGCATTAGTCAATAATCATGTCCTTCATAATTGTTAATGGAATAAACGCCGCTGGGTCTTTTAAACAGTCTTGCATTGCCTTTAGTGAAGTCTTATTAACGATGTCTTTGTTTTCTTCCCACTTTTCGCGATTCGGCCATTGAGCATAAGCAAATAAAGAACCATCATCACTTTGGTGGAGCCTTGAGCCTAAACCGCCGTGAATCTTAGTGAACTCTTCTGTCATTTCAGCCCAATGCTTCTGAAAGTTTTCTTCTTCTCCAGACTTAACGTTAAACTTATACAACACTGCAAACATCGCTTCTCCTTTCATTATTTCAATTGGAAAATTATTTAGTTCCCTACACAGACAAGTACCAAATTTATATACTTTAGTCCTGTTCTATACCTTAAACTTTGTTTATAGCAACAATTATCCGATAAATAAGTATGAAATTTTTAAATGGTAAATTTAGTTTTCTAATATTTATACCTATATTATTTGGTTTTTTTATTAGTATTTATTCATGGGATGGAGTGGTTTACTTTTTTGACCGTGATAATTCTCGTATACCAGCTGATAGCACTAATGTATTTAGTTTTAAAAATTTAAAGTCTCGAATTAAAAGCCATTCAAATAAAAAAATTATTGCAGAACAAACAATTATTAGCAGATCAAATAATGAGATCACTTTAAACTTTAAAAATATTTTTGTTGGTGAGAAAAAGGCCAGTGTTTGTAAAACATATCAAAATATTGAACTCAATTTTGTTGCTTTGAATGTAGCTGTTAGTGGTGAGCCTCCAACAATTACATTAAACACCCTATGTACAGAAGACTCTTCTAATGCTGAGTATATTTCAACTATAACTATACCATTAGATGAAATTAAGAGCTTGCCCCCATCATCAAAAGAGCCATTTCTATTTGAAAAATCCACGTTCAGCTTTTCAAATATTGAAGATGAGTGGCCAATAGATTTTAGACTTAAAACTGTTACATTTATAGATAATAACAAAGATCAAAAACTAAGCATTGAAGTTTTTGATACCAAGCCATCAATTGAATTCCAACTTTAATAAGAATAATTTTTAAAGGCTATATTCGCTTTTTTAGCTTCCATTGCTATAGCAACACTACCTAATTTAGCAACCCAACCGTAAACATTCTCCATTGGGCAGTCCAAAGCTTTTACTTTTAAATCTGATATACATAATTTTTTATAAATAGCACCCGGGCTATTTAGGTTATCCCTTGGGCCCTTTTTACTATGCGCCCTTAAAAAACCACCAGCTAGTTGGTCACCAATCATATAAATAGATGGCTCTGCAGTTTCATTTTCATTACTAAAAACTGTTGGTATGCCCTCTTGAATGACAAGCTCATCAATGGAACCACCACCTTTAACTGCTTTCATTTTTTTTCTAGCCTTATAACTCCAACCTCTGACTTCGTCTCCGGAAGCCACTTGCTGAATTCCCATCCCATAAGTTCCTGAGCTATTTTTAATAAAAACAAAGGGAGTCTCAGAAATTTTAGTTGCAGAATATTTATCAGTTAGCCCTGCTAACATTTTATCAACCTCTTGAGCCAAAGTCTCTCTGCTATCTTCAGAGTTAATATCAAAATCTTTATGGGCCTGGGTGTGAACTAATAAATGTTCAGAGTTAACACCAATTAAATCGGCAAACTCTAAAGCTAAATTATTATAATGCATAAAAAACTGCGATTTACGCCTTTGATACCACCCCAGCTCATAGGGAGGGTTCATTGGCTGCTCAATACCGTTTTTCCAATCATCAAATATAACTGAAAAATCGTTATTACTAATGATGAAGTCTGGCTTTTCATTATTAATTAACAGGCTGTCACCTTGTTTATATATAAAATTTACCTCAAGTTCGTTGCCTGCGATACTTTCAACTTTTATAGCCTCTTGCTTTTCCTCACTTGGAATTGCAATCTTTACAGCTAAACCCATTGATTTTAATAATCCATGAATTGTGTATACATTTTGCCAATAATAGGCATTTTTAGTATGAGCCTCAGTAACTAAGGCAATAGTTCCAGACAAATTAGGATAATGGGATTTAAAATAATTTTTAACTTTCTCGGTAGCTGACTCTTGATCCACTGAACAAATATTATTAAACCCTGCCGGGAAAATATTAGCATCTACGGGAGCAACCTTAAACTCTGACTCTCTGATGTCATAACTTGAATAAAATGGAAAGGCAAAATCATTGGACTTAGAATCAAACCATGCGTTTAACTCTTTAAAGTTTTCACAAATTTTAATATGTAATTCATCTTTGATCATTAGGCGTTCCTTTTTTCAAGCTTGGACATGGTATCTGCTGCACCAACAACGGCACACGGAAGTAGTAATAACGTAAGGCCTGGCACCATGAGGGTTAAACCTAACATCAAGGCCATTCCTGCAAACACAGTAAAGTTTTTTCTAAAATAAGATAATCGCTTTCTTAGATTCATCATTTTAATTTCCATTGAATAATCAAAACAATCAAAGGCAACGATTAAAAAGGCCGCAAAAGCACCCAAAATATTTAATAGTGGAACAAATGAAAAAATAAAAATAAAAATACCAATAAAAGCAAAAACCAAAGCCCTTAACAGCGACACTCCCAATTGCCTCATTGTAATTTTAACCCAATTTGAAAAGTTAATCGGCTTAACACCACTGCTATTCATGTAGTCTAAAGTTTTCTCTGCCAACATTGAATTAAAAGGCGATGCAATTACTGTTGAGATTAAAAAGCCAATATAAAAAACTAAAACAACTGAAAGTAGACCTGCAAAAAATATGGCAATCTTAGACAAAATCGCAAACATCCAGCCCGTTGGATCACCAATCAGTCCTAATATAAAAGGGTTAATAATTTCATCTAAAGAGGTTAATACATAAGTTAAAGAGGTCGATATTAATATAACATTAATTAAAAAGGGAACTATGGCCCACTTTAAAGCACCCGGTATCACAAACAGTAACTTAATACCTCTAAGTATAAACGTAAAACCTAGCTTTAAATCTTTTACTGATGATGTCATGGCTAACTCCTACTGAGCAGACGGAATTTTAATATTATCTTTTTTAACATCCTTCATCATTTGCTCAAGTTTTGGGTCAGGATTTAATGTTCTGCCCTTTCTTCTTAACGACTGACGAGACTGCTCTTCTTTTGATAAATTAAAGCCCAAATTATTTTTAGTTAAAAAATCTGAATAGTCTTTTTCTAAACCACCTAACTTAAAAAACAAACCTTCAACAATCTGCGGAGGTCTTTTATCTGGAAAACGCATTTTTTGTAATGTTCTAATTCCCTGTAATGCATGTACAGCCAAACTATTAATTTCCTCACGGCTCACACTATACTTTCCAACCCTTCTTTTTTTAAACACGGCCTCTAGATACTTAAATGTGTATTGATACACTTCCACTAAATTTTTAGCTGAAATAGGAGACCACTTGGGGCTATCGAGCTCAACAGACCTAATTAAATAGGACTGAGTTTTTTCGTAGGTCTTAAATATATTTTTATGATTTTTAATATGAAAGCCCTTATACCAGTACCTTCCCATAAAAAACATGGCTCTTGCTAAATCATCACGCTGCTGTTGAGGAGATTTTGTTCTGTCTCGCAACTGATAAAGGCCCTTTTCAGCCTGCTTGAATAACTTGTCAGCCATTTTATGCTTACCAATTCTTCCGTAAGCTCCACCCATTCTTGCTGGCAACTCAGCTAACTTAGTTGGTCTCTCTAGGTAGTCTTCTCTACCTTTAGCATCAATTAAACTTGTGATTACTTTTTTATCTGCAGTTAAACACTCATAAGCGTAACTTAACCTAACTAATGCCAGCGCCTGTATTTTAGGCTCCTCACCATTAGTGGCCCTAACAATCTTACGAAAGCTTTTGCCAGCCTTTTTACAGTCCTTCAACCCTTCGTAGGCTGCCCCCGCATTAAAAAGCATGGCCATTGTTAATGGACTTGCAGGATGTTTTAATATTAAAGAGTTAAACTGCTCTGCCGCTTGCTCATAATCTTCATCGTCTAAGTACTTAACACCCTTTTCATAAGCTTTTGCCAATTCAGGGGTTGTTAAACCGTAATCTGGCTTTGGCTCTGGCTTTTCTTCAGGACTATCAAATGTTTGGCAACCTAGGTTTACCAATAAAAATACCAAAATTAATAACTTCATATTTCTCCAATAAAGTCAGTCATAGCCTTAATATCATCCAGGCTATCAATCCCCTCTAGTATAGGCATCTGGGCTATATTACCTGGCAAAATATTACTTTGGCAAAAAGTATCAATAATTTTATGTTTTTCTTCGTAAAATTTATTTTCATTGTTAAATATTTGTAAATTTTTATCATTTTCTATTTCTTTAACTTCTTTCTTCTTGTAATACCACATCGGGTAACATCTATTTAAGATTGTAGTTTTTAGTTTATACTTCCTCAATTTTAGTTGATCACTAATAACTTTAGCCTCTATAAGTCTTGACTGTTCAGCCTCTGTAATTAAAACATAACCCGTTGATGTAGCACTTAAAATTTCATCTACTTTTTTACTATGTGTTTTAATTTCCATGCTTAAGCC
>CALLBC010000142.1 GCA_938001965.1 uncultured Bdellovibrionales bacterium
TGGCGGGGCTGAAGGGACTCGAACCCTCGACCTCCGGCGTGACAGGCCAGCGTTGTAACCAACTCTACTACAACCCCACTCAAAGAATGAAAAACTAATATAAGAGGTGAAACCTCAGTGGGCAACAAAAAATTGTATAATGTGTAAATTAACTTAGAAGCAACGCATTTGCAGGCTAAATAGCTTAAATTATTAGCATATTCTATTTGTTTTGGTGCATTTTACTAAAATCACCTGCACAAAAGCTCTTGTTGCAAGTGTGCAGTGCTAGGAGTGTAGAGTTTTAAGTAAGAGGTTAAAAGCTTTGGCTCAGGTGATCTGAGCCAATAAGACGGTTACTTTAAAGCGTTGTTTATAATTTCAGAGCTGTTTCTTGATAACCCTTGGTGTGAGGCAATCTTCTTAAGAAGTGGTTGAATGATTTTACCTCTTTCATCACCCCATTTTTTCCACATATTAAAAGTGGAGCATAGGCGGCTAGCAACTTGTGGATTTTTACTATCAACAGCTAAGATTTGATCGGCAATAAACTTATAGCCATCACCTGAGGCTTCATGGAAAGCATCCGTATTTAAACTAGAAAATACAAGTAAGGTGCTGTAAATTTTATTAGGGATGTTTTCATCAAAGGCGTCGCTTTTTAAAATCTTATCTTGGAAATACTGCAACGGCTGAGGTCTGTTGGCATAGCTTTCCATGCGCAACCAGTTGTTAATCACGTTAGGATCGTCTTTCCACTTGTTGTAAAAGTGGTTAAAGATCTCCTCGCGCTGGGCACTGCCTGTGTGGTTAAGTGCTTCCATAGAGCCTAATGTGTTTGTCATGCAAAAAGACTTTTCATACTGGGCTTTTGCAAGCTCAAAATAAGTTTCTTTTTTAGTAGCTGTTAAATAACTTAAGCATAAATTTGCTAAAGCTCTTTCGCCAATACTTTTTCCATCTTTATTAAAGTTGGCTTGCTGGTTGGCTAAATAAGTGTCAGTAAACTCTTTTTCACAAGCAAGGGCAATTTGCTCCTTTAAGTATTTTAATGATTTTGAAACTAGTGTTGGGTCAAAACTCGTGAAAAACTGTTGTAAGTAACTTTCTGGCGGAAGCTTTAAAAGCTCAGAATAAAATTGAGCATCTTTTTTAGATTGATTTAATAGAGACTTAAATAAATCAAAAAGCTTGCTGTCTAATTTTGGCTCATTAGCCTCGCTAAAGCTGGTGTAAATGTTTTTAAAGGAATAGCGATAGTAATCTTGAGCAGCATTCCATTGATTAAAGCTGTCCTTGTCGTTTTCAATAAGGTTAGCTAGCTGTTCAGTGGTGTAGCTGTAATTTACTTTTACTGGAGCAGAAAACTCTCTTAAAAAAGAAGGTGTGGGTTCTTCAGAGATACCTTCGAAAGAGATATTATGTTCTTCATTAACCAACTCCACAATGAGTCCATCATTTTGGCATTGCGTGGTCTTGCAATCGGCGTCCTTGGTTTTTAGGCTTAAGCTTTCTCCATTTGAGTTTAAAAGACCCATTTCAAATGGAATGTGAAATGGTTTTTTATTTTCAGTTTCAGGTGTTGCCGGAGTATGTTGCTTAAAATTAATCGTGTATGTTTTTGAAGCTTCATCAAACTGAGTATTAATGGTTACAGTTGGAGTTCCTGCTTGGTCGTACCAGTTTTTAAAGTGGGTGAGGTCAACATTATTTGCTTTTTCCATAGCAAGAACAAAGTCTTCTGTGCAAACAGCTTGTCCATCATACATTTTAAAGTATAAATCCATTCCCTTTCTAAAACCGTCACGGCCAACTAACTTTTCAATCATACGAATCACTTCCGCACCTTTGCTGTAAATTGTAGAGGTGTATAAGTTGTCCATAGAAGCGGCGTATTTTGGTCTTACTGGATGTGCGTTAGGCCCTGCATCTTCAACAAACTGGCGGGCTCTAAGGCCTGCCACATCTTGCAAACGTTTTACTCCACGAGAGCGCAAATCAGAAGTAAACTCTTGATCTCGATAAACAGTTAAGCCTTCTTTTAAACTCAATTGAAACCAATCTCGGCAAGTAACACGGTTACCAGTCCAGTTATGAAAGTATTCATGTCCGATCACAGCTTCAATATTTTCGTAGTCCTTGTCTGTTGCCGTTTCTTGATTAGCTAAAACATATTTAGAGTTAAATACATTTAAACCTTTGTTTTCCATGGCTCCCATATTAAAGGCGTCCACAGCAACAATCATATAAATGTCTAAATCATATTCAAGGCCATAGCGTTGCTCATCCCACTTCATGGAGTTAATTAGGGACTCCATCGCAAAATGGGTGCGCTCTTTACGGCCTTTTTCCACATAAATTTCTAGGGCCACATTCTTGCCACTCATAGTTGTGAAGCTATCAGTTAAAACTTCTAGGTCTCCGGCAACCAGTGCAAATAAATAACATGGTTTTTTATGGGGGTCGTTCCAAGTCACTAAGTGGCGACCATCTTCTAAATCTTTGCTTTCTGTTTTATTACCGTTTGATAAAAGCACTGGATATTTAGTTTTATCAGCGGTGATTGTTGTTGTGTAAATAGCCATATTATCTGGTCGATCAATAAAGTAGGTTATATGTCTAAAACCTTCAGCCTCACACTGTGTACAAAAAATATCGCCAGATTTATAAAGGCCCTCGAGGGCTTTATTATTATGAGGTTCAATTTCTGTAATAATTTTTAAATCAAATTCTTCGGGTAGGCTTGCAATAGTGAGAAGTTCATTGCCAATGGAGTAGTCGCATTTTTCACCGTTAATAGTTAATTCAATAAGTTTTAAGTTTTCACCATTTAAGCGAAGCTCGCTATTTGGTCCCACGGCTTCATTGCGCTTAACTTTAGATTTTTGAGTTACGATGGTTTTTTCTTCAAAGATATCAAATTGTAAATTTACATTAGTAATGAAGTAGTTTGGAGCTTGGTAATCTTTTAAATAGATTTTTTTACTTTCAGCCATGATAGGACCTCTTTTTTATTGTGTCTTTTTAGTAACATGTACCTATTCGTTTTTAACCAAATAATCAAGGTATGAGTTGTTTGGAGGGCTCAGGATGACCCTGTTTTAGATGAAGCCTCAAATGACCTGTTATAGGTGAGTAATAGCTACTATAGCACTAAGCTTTCTGCATAAATAATTAAAAATTCCCTTTAAGCTTTGGCGCCAGAGTATCGCGTCGCGCTTCGCGTATCCGCGCTGTGTTCACCTGCAAAGGTGACAAAGCGCGAAGACGCGATGCTGCCGTAAGCGCACTCAGGGGACAAAGCTTAAAGGGAATTTTTAAATATTTATGCAGAAGGCTTCCAGTTAAAGCAGTGGTTTGAGCATTATTTGTACGTAGTGGTTCAGGCCACTAAAAAAATATTCAACTGAGATCATCATTAGTATAAGGCCCATTAAACGAAAGAAAACCTTATTTCCACTAGGACCAAGAAACTTTAGTATTTGAGCCGAAAAAACTAAAATTATAAAATTCAAAATACATGCCACTAATACACTTAAGGTGAGTATGACCTTAAGCTTTGGTGAGATGGCATCTTGAACTAATACGGTAGTCACTGTGAGAGCCCCTGGGCCACAGATCATGGGAATGCCAAAAGGTGTTACAGCTAACTCATAAAACTCTCGACTATCATCAACTTGGATCTTATTTTTTGTACGGGCTTTTTTTCCCTGCAATAAATCATAGCCCATTACAAAAAAGAGCACGCCTCCAACTAGCTTTAGCCCATTCACTGAAATTCCAAAAAATTGAAATATAAAGTTACCAGAAAGGGCAAATATTATCATGGCAGAAAAGGCTGAAATATTGGCTCTCAGTGCGAAAATACGGGCTTCCTTTTTAGCGATATCACTTGTGAGATCTAAAAACATGGGCATGCTACTAAAGGGGTTAATCACAGTAAAAATACTTGTTAAGGCTAGTAGAAAATAGGCAAAATCAGCTTTCATTTAATCATCCAAAAAGAGTTTATTACTAGGGTCTGTTATTAATTCATCTAGTTATTAAAGTGCCTGTCTAGGCCTAGCTTCTTGGTTAAGTTTAAATATTGAATCCTCAATGTGACTCTGCCACGCCTCGGGTTCAATATTTAAACTTAACTCGAATCTAAACCAATCTAGTCCCTTAACTAAATTGATGAATTACCAACAGATCCTAGTAAAACCTATGAACCCATTGTGGGGAGATGTCCATAAAATACTTTAGGGATTGTAATTTATGTATGGGTGTCTAATAAGCTCCCAAAAATTGAGCTTTCATTGGTAAAACTTAAGAAATTTTAGATTGAGGAATAGGCCAATTTTGCCCAGAGCTAGCCATTATGGCAAAGCTAATTAAAGGGAAAAATCGTCGCCTGTTTAGTTTTTTATGCTATTAAAGTAACGATGTGTTTCTGCTTTTACTTTCGGGAATAGTAAGGCTAAGGCAATCAAATTTGGAATTACCATTAGGCCTAACATAATGTCTGAAAAGTTAAGTACAGGACCTAGCTTCCAAATTGCCCCAATAAATGAGAACACGCAAAAAACAATTTTGTATGCTGTTACACCATTATCGCCAAAAAGGTAATTGAAGGCTTTCTCACCGTAATAAGACCAACTTAATAATGTAGAATAGGCAAAAAGTAATACTGCCATAGGGATAAAGTATTCACCAAAAAACCCCGGTATAGCAGAGCTAAAAGCCTTGGCTGTTAACTCAACTCCACCCACTGTGGTGTAATCAATGCCCGAAATTAAGATTACAAGAGCGGTCATTGTACAAATTAAAACAGTATCAATTAAAGGTTCAAGGAGTGAAACTAAGCCTTCGCGAACAGGCTCTTTAGTTGAAGCCGCAGAATGGGCGATGGGTGATGATCCAAGGCCAGCTTCGTTGGAAAAACAGGCTCTACGTACACCTTGAATAATAACAGTACTAATTGCAAAACCAGTAACACCACCGGCCACTGATGACGGGGCAAAAGCTGACGTAATAATTAACTCAAATAGCCCAGGAACTTTATCTATGTTGGAAATAATAACCCAAAGAGCTCCTAACACATAGATTCCCCCCATAAATGGAACTAGTTTTGAAGTTACTGAACCAATACGTTTAATTCCACCAAGAATAACAATGGCAGTACCAACAGATAAGACAAGCCCTGTGACCCAGCCTGGGATACTGAAGTTAGAGTTTAAAATACTGGCAACTTGGTTAGTTTGGAACATATTACCAGCTCCAAAAGTTCCACAAATAGTTGCAAAGGCAAAAAAGACAGCTAAGCCTTTAAACTTTGGGCCAAGCCCCTTTTCAATGTAATACATTGGGCCACCACGAGCAGCGCCATTTTTATCAAACTCTCTATACATAATTGCAAGAGTACACTCAGCATACTTAGTAGCCATTCCAATTAAACCAGTAACAACCATCCAAAAGACGGCACCAGGGCCACCCATTGATATTGCCACGGCAACACCAGCAATATTTCCTAAGCCAACAGTTGCTGAAAGAGCAGTACAAAGCGCTTGGAAATGTGTAATGTCACCAGGCTCGTTTTCTTCATCGTATTTACCGGCAACAATTTGAATGGCGTGTTTAAAACCTCTGAACTGTATACCTTTTAATAAAACGGTAAGTAGTATACCAGTTCCAACAAGTGCAACTACCAATGGAATATTCCAGACGTAGCCAACAATGGTTCCTAAAAATGCGTCTATAGTATCTATAAATGAGGGTGCTGTTTGTGTATCCATGCACGTACAATGAGGTAAATATAATGTGTTGTCAAAGGCACTGGAAGCGCTAGTCAAAGTTATTAAAAGAAACAGGAGGGTAAACATGTTCGGCATGAGAATCTTAAACTAACTTAATTTAACAATTAGAAACCCGTTGGATTTGACTTGAGGCCGCCGCAACATGTTAATCATTGTAAAACCCAGACCTTTGAATTGATATCTAAGTATTGAAGTGCATTATTTTCGATTAAGGCCAAGTGATTGGTGCCCCTAGGGCGTTAAACTTTTTTTGAATTTAAAATATTAAAAACAATTCTCTAGGAGGGGATATATGAATTTTAAAAGTCTATTAGTTGCATTATTGGCAACTTCTGTAGGTTTCGTAGCACACGCTGAAAGCACAACTGGCGAAACTAAAGTAAAAGTAGAAGGTCAAAACA
>CALLBC010000143.1 GCA_938001965.1 uncultured Bdellovibrionales bacterium
AAGCTTTTGTATATCACCCTAAAGTCTTATGACTCCGGGTTAACATCTTTATAGTCAGCGTCTACTACATCTCCGGCGTCATCTGATTTTGGAGCTTCTGTTCCGCCATCAGCACTTGCTGTACTAGCTTTTTGCTTTTCATAAAGGGTACTACTTAATGTATGGCTTGACGCCGTTAAATCTTGTAAAGCCTGCTTTAAAGCTTCAATATCATTTGGCGAATCTTTTAAAACTAGCTTTGCCTTTTCCACTGCAGTAACCGTTGTTTTTTTATCTTCATCAGAAAGATCTTTTTCGTTTTCTTTAACAAGCTTTTCTGTTTGATAAATCATGTTATCCAATTCGTTTTTAGTGGATACAGCTTCTTTTTTCTTTTTATCATCATCAGCATTAAGCTCAGCTTCTTTCACCATGTTTTCGATTTCTTCATCGGATAAACCTGACTTAGCTGTAATCTTAATGGCTTGCTCTTTTCCAGTACCTAAATCTTTGGCAGAAACATTTAAAATACCGTTAGCATCAATATCAAATGTTACTTCAATTTGAGGAACCCCTCTTGGTGCTGGCGGTAAGCCAGTTAATTCAAAACGACCCAGCGACTTATTATCAACAACCATTTCCCTTTCACCTTGAGCCACGTTTACATCCACAGATGGCTGATTATCAGCAGCTGTTGAGAATACTTGTGACTTTTTAGTTGGGATTGTTGTGTTACGCTCAATTAAACGAGTCATTACACCACCTAAAGTTTCTATACCAAGAGATAAAGGCGTTACATCTAGTAAAAGAACATCTTTAACGTCACCAGCTAGAACACCACCTTGAATGGCAGCACCTAAAGCAACAACCTCATCTGGGTTAACTGAGCGGTTAGGATCTTTACCAAAGAATGACTTAACAGCTTCTTGAATAGCTGGAATTCTTGTTGAACCACCCACTAAAACGACTTCATCAATTTTATCTTTTGTAAGGCCAGCATCTTTTAAGGCTTTTTCACAAGGCTCAAGTGAACGCTTAACTAATTCAGCAGTCATTTGGTCAAAAGTGGCACGAGTTAACTTTAAGTTCATATGCTTTGGACCAGTTGAGTCAGCTGTGATGAACGGAAGGTTAATTTCAGTTTCTTGTCTTGAACTTAATTCGATTTTAGCTTTTTCAGCAGACTCTTTTAATCTTTGTAAAGCCATTTTATCGCCGAGTAAATCAATACCTTGATCCTTTTTAAACTCAGAAATCATCCACTCTAAAATTGCTCTATCAAAGTTGTCACCACCTAAGTGTGTGTCACCGTTTGTTGATTTAACTTCAACAACATTATCACCCACTTCAAGGATTGATATATCAAAAGTACCGCCACCAAAATCGTAAATAGCAATTTTTTGATCTTCTTTTTTATCTAAACCGTAAGCAAGTGCAGCTGCTGTTGGCTCATTGATAATTCTTTTTACGTCAAAACCAGCAATCTTACCGGCATCTTTCGTAGCTTGTCTTTGTGAATCGTTAAAGTAAGCAGGAACCGTAATTACAGCCTCTGTTACTTCGTGACCTAAATAATCTTCTGCAACTCTTTTTAATTTACCTAGTACTGCAGCAGCGATTTCCTCTGGAGTAATTGTTTTACCTTTTACTTCAAAAGCACAATCTGTACCTTTAGCAATTACTTTATATGGTATTAACTTCATCTCATCAGCTGTCATTTCTTTGTGAATACGACCAATAAAACGTTTTGCTGAGTAAATTGTATTTTCAGGGTTTGTTACAGCCTGACGTTTTGCAACCATACCAACTAACACTTCATCATCTTTAGTATAAGCAACTACAGATGGAGTTGTTCTTGCGCCTTCTTCGTTAACGAGAACCTTTGCTTCTCCGCCTTCCATTACGGCAACACATGAGTTTGTCGTCCCTAAATCTATTCCAATAATTTTTCCCATCTAAACACTCCTTTCTTACAGTTTTTTTAAACTTAATTTAAATATGTATTCAATTTTGATTAGGTCAAGGTCATGACCTTTATTTTTTTAATTAACCCTAACATTCACTTTGTTCATTTAATGGCTACTATTGATATCGCCCTAACATTCACTTCGTTCATTTAATGACTGCTATTGATATCGCATCGTCCAATAGGGACGAAGCGCTATAAATCGCAGGCTTCATTTATATCGCCCTAACATTCACTTCGTTCATTACGGGCTAACCAAAGAATCCTTTTTTACCAGATACTTTTTCCTTTTTAATATCAGCTATTTCGCGCAGTAGCGTTTCTTCTTTCGAAGTTAACTTTTTAGGTATCACTACATTAGTAATTAAATGTAAGTCACCTCGAGTTTGCCTTTTTAAACTTGGAAGACCCTTACCAGACACCCTAAGGGTCGTTTCGTTTTGCGTACCCTTAGGTATAGTAATTTCAACTTGCCCATCTAAAGTTTCAAAGTTTACTTTGCCTCCAAGTAGAGCTTGTAAATAAGTCACATCAATTTGCGAATATAATGTCGTGCCTTCTCTTTGGAAGTCATGATTATTTTTAACTCTAATCTCAACGTATAAATCTCCCGCGGGACCACCTTTAAACCCAGCCTCACCTTCTCCTGAAAGGCGCAAACGTGTGCCATTATCAACACCAGCAGGAACATTCACTTCTATTTTTTTTCTATCTAATGTTCTACCTTGGCCTCGACAGGGCTTACACGGACTTTTTATAATTTGCCCACGCCCCTTACATGCAGAACAAGGAGTGGCCATTTGAAAAAAGCCTTGCTGCCTAATAACCTGACCTTGCCCTTTACAGGTTGGACATGTTTCAGGAGAAGTTCCTTTTTCTGCACCACTTCCAGAACAGGGCTTACAGTCCCCTTCAGATTCAAAACTAATTTCTTTTTTAACACCTGAAATAACTTCTTTTAAGTCTACATCCATAAAGTAGCGAAGGTCAGCTCCTCGGCGTCTGGGGTTTTGTCGCCCACCGCGCCTTGCACCACCAGCAGCTGCACCACCAAAAAAATCACCAAAAATATCGCCAAAAGCACCAAAAATATCATTAATGTCGCCAAAGCCTTGGTGACCACCGCCACCAGGACCACCAACTCCAGCTTTACCAAAGCGGTCATAACGACTTCTTTTCTCGTCATTACTTAATACATCGTAAGCCTCAGCAGCCTCTTTGAACTTTTCTTCTGCGACAGAGTCACCGGGATTTTGATCCGGATGATACTTCATGGCCATCTTTCTATAAGCTTTCTTTATTGTTGATTGGTCTGCTTCTTTTGACACACCGAGTATTTCATAATAATCCATGGGTTAAATATGTGATGTCAGCCGGAAAGGTCAAGCTCCGTAATCTAAAAAAATAAATAATTTTGTATCATATAGATAATCGCATAAATGCCTGCTCAACAGCCTCTACATTGGCTTTGAGGGGTCTTGCTTTTGAGTTCTAACTCAAAATTATATTAGCTTATTAATCAAGCAGGCAAACTTAGCTAAAAGTTCTCTAAAGATATTGGTTTTAGTCTAAGTTAAAAAATATACATAAGTTTTGTTTTTAACAACTACACCCCTTAAGTGATTTCCTACTCTTATAACACTAGACCACCTCTAGATACGTCGAGTTTTTATTTCTTAAACAAGCTTCAGTTGCAAATGAGAAGGCTTTCATTAGTAGTCTAGTACTATTCAAACAGGACTCAGTTTGACAATTAAAAAATCGTACACAAGTTAAAATTAAGGCCAAGCACCACTAAGAACTAATTCTTAGGTGATGTGTTTGGAAGAACTGAATTAAAAGGATATAATATAAGCTGTGAAGTTATTTAAAATTATCATGACTGAAAATAATGAAACTGATGGCAACACAGTTACTGAAGAAAAAGTAACTGCTAAGGAACCTGATTTATTTAAAGTTATATTGCTAAACGATGACTTTACTCCTATGGACTTTGTGGTTGAAATTTTAAGAAATGTTTTTCACCATGACGGCCAAACCGCCAATGAAATTATGCTCGACGTCCATGAGCAAGGTGCAGGAGTCGCTGGGGTTTATACTTTTGGCGTAGCAGAAACCAAAGTTTATATTGTTAATAATCAAGCTAAAAAATATCAATTTCCACTTAAATGTATCATGGAAAAGGAGTGAATATGCTAGATCAAAATACGCAACAGGTTTTAAACCATGCTATGAGTATTGCTGAAAGTTTTAAACATGAACTTGTTAGCATAGAACATATCTTACTTTCACTGACACAAAATCAAGTGGCAGTAGATATACTCAGTTCCTGCAACATTGATATTGATAAGTTAAAACTTGAAACAACACAATTTTTAGACTCGCATAAAGCGGAGTTAGGGCATGTGGATCACCTTACTAGAAAACCAGAGCCCACAGTGGCCTTTCACCGTTTAGTACAAAGGGCTGCTGCGCAAGTGCAAAACGCCGGAAAAAAAGAAGTGACTCTAGGGCACTTATTAATTTCGTTACTAGAAGAAAAACAAAGTTACGCCTTATACCTTTTAGAAAAACAAGGTTTAAAAAGGTATGACCTAGTTAACTTCGTGTCTCACGGCACTCCAAACTCACATAGTATCCAAATTGAAATCCATACTCCAGGGCAACAGGGGCATCAAAATGCACAGATCCCTGCAGGACAACCTCCTGCTAAAACTCGATCTGCTATTGAGTTGTACACAGAAGATTATATCCAAAAAGCTAGAGATGGAAAGTTTGACCCTCTAATTGGTCGCGATAAAGTTTTAGCTCGAAGCTTACAAATTTTATCTCGTAGAAACAAAAACAACCCTATACTTGTTGGTGAACCTGGTGTTGGTAAAACAGCCATTGCTCAGGGGCTGGCTCAACTTATTGCTGCAGGAGATGTTCCTACCAGCTTAAAAAAAGCTGAACTTTACTGCCTAGATATGGGTGGCTTAATTGCCGGAACAAAGTTTCGCGGAGAGTTTGAAGAGCGTTTAAAAAAGCTACTTGGTGAAATAAAACAGAAAGAAAAGGCAATATTATTTATTGATGAAATTCATACAATCATTGGTGCTGGAAGCACACAGGGTGGCAGTATGGATGCCTCAAACTTGTTAAAACCTGCACTGGCCAATGGTGAACTCAGCTGCATTGGCTCTACCACTTATAAAGAATTTAAAAATCACTTTTCAAAAGACCAAGCCCTACTCAGGCGCTTCCAAAAGGTGGATATTCTTGCGCCATCACTCAGTGATAGTGTTGCCATCTTGGAAGGCTTAAAGTCAAAGTATGAAGACTTTCATAAGGTGAGTTACTCTAAACCAGTTATAAAAGCAGCTGTAGAATTATCGGCCAAGCATTTACATGATCGCCAATTACCTGACAAAGCCATTGATGTGATTGATGAGGCTGGGGCTTATTTAAACCAAAAATCATCTACTAAAAAATCTAAGAATGTTCAGTTAAAAGATATTGAACATATTATTTCCACAATGACTCAACTACCACCAAAAACAGTTTCTTCTTCAGAAAATGAAAAACTTAAATCTTTAGAAGAGGACTTAAAGCAAACTATTTTTGGGCAAGACACAGCCATTGAGCAACTAGTTCTCAATATTAAAATGGCAAGGCTTGGCATAGGCAAAGAAGATAAACCAATTGGTTCATTTTTATTTGCTGGCCCAACAGGAGTTGGTAAAACTGAGCTTACAAAGCAGTTAGCAAAAAATCTTGGTGTTAAATTTTTAAGGTTTGATATGAGTGAGTACATGGAAAAGCACTCTGTTTCTCGACTCGTTGGCGCGCCTCCGGGCTATGTTGGCTTTGATGAGGGTGGCTTACTCACAGATACAGTAACTAAACACCCCTACTCGGTTTTACTTTTTGATGAGATCGAAAAAGCTCACCCAGATTTAATTAATATACTTTTACAGGTGATGGATAACGGTCAGCTTACAGACTCAAACGGCAAAGTGGCCCACTTTGAAAACTGCATTATTGTTATGACTAGTAATGCGGGCGCTCAAGCTGCTGCTCGTGGAGTTATGGGCATTGGGCAAGTGCAAACATCGACCCTTTCCATAAAGGCCATTAAAAAACATTTTAAACCTGAGTTTATTAACCGACTGGATGCCATTGTTGAGTTTAAAGCTCTAGAGAAACCTCAGTTACTCAATGTGATTAATAAATTTGTTGGCAACTTAAAGTCACAATTACTTAAAAAGAAAATCAATCTTCATTTAGACACAAATGTGACTGAGTGGTTATTTAACAAAGGCTATAAACCTGAATACGGTGCAAGACCTTTTGAAAGAATCATTAATGAGGAAATTAAAAAACCACTCGTTGATGAAATTTTATTTGGTCCACTGCAAAAAGGTGGTGATGTTTTTGTTAAACTCATTGGTAATCAATTATTATTTGACACTAACAAACTACTAACATCTAAGCCGGACAAAAAACTTTTAGGAAACAATAAAAAAGACACAAAGTTTTTACCTAAAAAGAAAGAGCCTGTTTGATACTCTAAATTAGGCCCAAACTATTTGGGCCGTAATACCTTACTAAACAAATCAATATAACCCTATAATATTATGCGCTTAGCTGTGCCTTTAATGCTTGCTAAACTGCGCCTAGGATAGTAAAACGAATACAAAAGATGAGTATATAGAATCATTACCTTTTTAAGGAGAACATACTATGGCTTTTATAAAACGAATTGGATTATTCCTTATTGTTAACTTTTTAGTTGTAACTACAGTTTCAATTATTTTTAATTTTGTTTGTCAGTACTTTGGAATTGAGTTTAGCAGGTACGGTTATTACTTAGCATTCTATTCTGTACTTGGTATGGGCTCAGCGATCGTATCACTTCTTATGTCAAAAAAGATGGTCAAATGGAAAATGAAGGTTCAACTTATTGACCCTAAAAATGCCACTGGCGATGAAAAAATGTTATTAGATATGGTTCACCACCATGCAAGACAGGCAAAGATTGATAAAATGCCTGAGTTTGGGATTTACCAATCTCCAACAGCTAATGCCTTTGCTACAGGAGCCACAAAAAATAATGCCCTTGTAGCCTTATCATCTGGCTTAGTACAAAAAATGAACAAAGATGAGATTGAAGGTGTTATTGGTCACGAGATTGCCCATATCGCCAATGGTGACATGGTAACAATGACTTTGATTACCGGTATGATGAATACCATGGTTTTATTTGTGGCAAGAATTCTAGCCGACATGATCGCAAGCAATATGTCCAATAACGAGGGACGTGGCGGTGGATTCATGTTTTACGGAATCTATATGGGCTTACAAATGGTATTAAGTTTACTAGGGTCAATCTTAGTTAGCTACTTCTCAAGAAGACGTGAGTTCAGAGCTGATGCCGGTGGTGCCAAATATGCTGGACGTGAGAAAATGATTGCTGCACTTAAGGCGCTTTCAAAAGATTACATGCCACAGGCTACTCCGAAGCGTGAAGAAAACATTGCCGCTTTAAAAATCTCTGGCCTTTCGAAGTCAAAGTTTGCTAAACTATTCTCAACTCACCCACCATTAGAGGATCGTATACAAGCTCTTGAACGCAACAGAAACAAATCTTACTAACCCATACCCACAACAAAAGCTCGGGCTGTTATTTGCTGCAATAACGGCCGTATGCTGGTCCTTACTAGCTATTGTTTTAAAGTTTGCGCTCACATTTACAGATAGCGCAACTATAGTTTGGTCACGAATGTTTGTGGCTCTTATTTTTTTATTCTTATTTTTAAAGTTTAAGAAAAATTATCCAATTAAAAAAATATTTTCATTTAATAAGCTGGCTATATCAGCTGGCTTATTTCTTTCTATTAATTATTTTGGCTACATGAAAGGGATTGAGCTTACTTCAGCCAGCAATGCCCAAGTCATGATTCAAATGGCACCCACTTTTTTAATCATAATTGGTTTCTTCTATTTTAAAGAAAAACCAAACCCACTCCAGTTATTGGGCATAGCCATCGCAGCCATTGGCTTTTACTTGTTTTTTCAAACTCAAATTCACTCCTCACTAGAGAATAGCCAATCTTATAAAGCTGGAAATGTTTATATTCTAGTTGCTGCAATTACCTGGGCACTTTTCAGTACCTTTCAAAAAATAGCCAGTAAAACAGACCTCAATGTATTTAACTTCATTGTTTACTTTGCGGCAGCCATTTTTTTACTGCCCGGGGCCAGCCTAAGCAGCTTGTCTTCTATTTCATTAGGGCAAGTGGGTATACTAATATTTTTAGGCCTAAACACAGTTTTGGCTTACGGCTGCCTGGGAGAGGCTTTTAAAAGGGCTCCCGCCAGTAAAGTGAGCTTAATTATAATATTAAACCCATTACTTACTATTTTCCTATTCTATCTTATGAATAAACTGGGAATGAACTTTGTATCACATGAGTCCGTAGGATTATTTGGACTTCTTGGAGCCCTATTAGTTATTAGCGGCGTCGGAATGGCCTTAGTTAAGAAGTAATACTAAATTTATTAAATAATTCTCTAAATGTTTATATTTCACAAAGTGCTCAAACAGATCGCCTACGGCGAGAACTGCGCGCTTTATAAAATATAAACATTTAGAGAATTATTTAATAAATTTAGTATAATCAAAAACAAACGCATTGCTTTTTAATTTCTCGACTTTAAATAACCCCATCTAAAACGAGTTCGGAGCGCAGGGCGAAGCCCGAGCACCGTATGTTTGAGCTTTTAGATGGGGTTATTTAAAGTCGAGAAATTAAGAAAGCATTTTTTATAGATATGGCTTGTGACTTGTACTTTCTTATAAATAACCTTACCCTTTATGTATGAAATTTATTATTTTACTTTTCATTGTACTAACTAGCCACTTAGGATTTAGCCAGGTCCTTATTAAACCTAACCCACAGTTAGAAAATGCAGTTAAGTCACTTGAAGCCATTTCTAATACTACTGAGCAAAAAGCCTTTATTGAAAGTAGTAAAATTTCCCCCCAAGACAAAGACATACTTTACTACATATTTGCCCAGAACAATAAAACCACCTCTGAATCTGAGGCCTGCAAAGTGTTTACCCGCCTTGCAACCACAAAGGGCTTTCTATTTAAAGATCTTGCCAAAATTAGAAATAATGAAGTTTGCGTACAAAAACTACCAATTAGCAATAATGAACTCACTCCATGGTCGCGTAAGACATACACAAACCTAAAGCTCTCTAACTGCTCCAATGTGAACTCAAAAAAATGTGCGCTTGCCTACCTAGAAAAATCAAAGCAAAAGTTACCTTACTCTGAAAAGGTCAGTTATACTGAAGTGGCCCTTGCCAAGGCCAATCACCTTAAGGACCAACCTCTTATCAATAAAATAAATGCTCGTTTAGTAAAAATTGCCCCAAGGCTTAAAAATAATATTAAACGAAAAGACTACTTATCCGTGGCCAATGATTTTAAGAAAAATAGAGACTTTGAAAATGCCTTTAAATATTATAATAAAATTATAAATCAAAGTAACTCTATTAGTGAAAAAATAAAAGCTCGCAAAGGAGTTGTTAAATCTCTTAAGCTACAAAGAAAGTATAAAGCCCATGTGGTTGAACTAGAAAAACTACACAATTATGTTATTAAAACTTACAAAGGAAACAACAAACTTATAAGTCCTAAACTTGTACATAAGTCATGCCAAGACTACTCTCGTGCCTCGTGGACATATAGCTCACGATCACAAGCTGAGAAGGTCTTGCACAACTGCATAAAGTTATTAAAAGGAAAATACAGCCGTTCAGAGCTTTATTGGGTGCTGGGAAGAATTGAAGAAGAAAAGTACAACTATGAAGGAGCTATTAGTTGGTTTAAAAAAGCTCAAAGTGAACGAATGCGTACGAAAGCACTTAAAGAAAAAATTATTTGGTACACAGCCTGGAATGAACGAAAATTAAAAAAACACAGTGATGCCTTAGCCTCATTAGACCAATTATTAAAAATAACAGATAACCCTTATTCCAAAGCCAAGTTTAATTTTTGGAAAGGAAAAATTTTTGAAGAAACTAATCAAAAGTCTGCAGCTAAAAAGATATTTCAAAATATAATCTATCAAACACCAATGAGCTACTACGCCTTGCTCTCACATAAGTTCTTAAATAAAAAAATTACTTACGCTAAAACTGAAGTGGACGCTGATTACAAAACCAATGAAAAGCTACACAAAAAATTAAACCTATCCTATGTTGATTGGTTATTACTCATAAAAGAGAATGACATTGCTAAAACTTATTTAAAATCAAAAGTACGAAAGCATCGAAGTAAGTTTATTGATAAAGACTTTAAAACCATTTTTAGTTATTATGCTAGAACGGAATTGTACCTAGAGTTCTTTTATTTAATGTCTATACTTTCACCTGAAAGAAAAATTAAGCTCTTAAGTAAAAACCCTGAATTTTTGTTTCCACAACCCTACAAACCATTAGTAGATAGCATTTCAAAAAAATTCAGCTTTAATTCTAATATTATTTACTCAATCATGCGCCAAGAGTCCGCTTTTAACCCAAAAGCCCGAAGCTTTGCCGACGCCTTTGGCTTATTACAATTAATTCCAAAAGTTGCTGAAAAGGCTAACAGAGCCATTAATAGCACTTATCAAAAAGTTGATGATCTTTATAAACCAGATGTTAATATTAATCTTGGAGCCTACTATTTAAAAAACCAATGGAATCTATATGATCAACGCTTTATATTAGCCACAGCCTCTTATAATGCTACCGACAAAGCTATACAGTCCTGGATTAAAAGTCGCTACAAAGGTGACCCCATAGAATTCATAGAAGATGTGCCTTACGAAGAAACAAGAAACTATATAAAGTTAGTAATGAGAAATTATATTTTTTATAAACTTGTAAATAGCCCAGGAAGCATTAGCTTTCCTGAGTACTGCTTGAATATGGATAAAGTTAAATCATGAAACTCTTAATAGCTATACTAATGGTTTTTAGCTTTGCCTGCTCAAGTAAACCTAAGAATGAACCAAAAAAAATTGAACAATTTAGCCGCGATGATAAAATCTTATTTTCAATTGGTGAATGTAGCCGTTTTAGAAGGGATAACTTAGCAAAGGCTTGCTTGGATAAATACAAAACTCATGTCTTTAAAGGAAAAGTCCTTTCTGTTGATTTTGCCTACTCTGGAGTTGAGGCCATCGTTAACATAGGACTCACTCAAGTTACATGTCATATTCATCCCACTGACCAAAACTTTCAGATGCTTAAAACACTATTAGTTGGAGACTTAGTGGCCGTCAGCGGCCTCCCTGAAGAGTTTCATAATGTATATAGCTATAATAATTTAATACTGAGTGATTGCGTTTTACTACCAATAGGAAGATAGTGTTCCACAAGTGGATAGTTAATATATAGCGCATATTCATGCGCTATATAAATTAATACTAATTATGAAACTTTTTTACGCTTTAGCTTTTTAGCCTGGCCCCTCCAGTCATCTCTTACAATACGACCTGGGAAAAACTCAATGGCTTCAGTGATTAACTCAATATCACTTCGACTTAAATTACTCACTTGCTCAAAACAGTAGATGCCTAACTTATTCATCTTCTTTTCAATCATTGGGCCCACACCCTTAATTAACTTTAAGTCGTCTTTATCTTTGGCTGTTACCTGTATACCTTTAATCGATAGCTTATCAGCCATTTTCATGCGTTTTTTCGGCTTTGCGGGTGCTTTTGTTTGTGCAGTCTTTTGCTCAAGCTTTCCTTTTAAGTAAGACACCTCATTACTATACTTTTTGTAATCAGCATAAATATCTTCTTGTTTATTTCTTAACTTACTAATGCTTGCTTCAATTTCAGTAAAGTCCGGCCCTTCATGCTTGTGGACTTTAAATAACTCTTCAAGCGAATCCACACTTTGATTTAGCTTATTAAATGAACTTGTCACAGAAGCCAAATCTTTGCGTATCTCTTTATTAGAAGCTGTAAACTCAGATTGTATTTTTTTATGATCTTTTTCAAAATTTAAAATATTATTTTGATTAGAATCAACCGTTTTAGAAAACTCATATAAATCTTTTTTCATATCTACCACTGAATTTTCCATTTCTGAAAGTTCTAAAATAGTTTTTGCATGAATTTTTACTTTTTGATCAAGCTGATCAAATTTATCTAATTCTTTAGATACAGCTCCATAATTATCATTTAAATTATTTAAGTTATCTTCATAACTATTTAGTACATTCGAATTCTTCTCAATTTTTGCCTCTAGAGATTCAACAACTGCAAGATTTGATTTTACATCTTTAAGCTCATTTCTTATAACTCCAAGATCCTTATCTAAGCTTTCTATGCCTGAGCTCCAAGTTTGTGTTTCAAACTTAATTTTTAATGACTCTAGCTCATTTTGAGTTTCGCTAAATCTCTCTTCATACTTACTCATAGAATTTTCAGCATTACTGTTAATTTCAGTATACATCTTATCAAACTCTAATGCGCTCTTTTCTACAAAGCTGTTCATTTCAACTTCATTATTTTTTTGAAACTCATTCAACCTTTCTTCAAAAGAATTAAACTGCTCACTAAACCCTGACGTTGCATTGTCCACCTTTGAACCAACTAATTCTGCTGACTTACTAAGCTCCCCTACAACTTCCTGCCTAAACTCTTCTGACTTTATGGCCTCTTCATGAGCGTACTGATTAAATTCTTTTGAGGATACAAAGTTTAATGAATTAAGTGTTTTTGAAATCGAATCCACTTCACTGGTTAACCCTAATAAGGCATCGAATTCATTAATTTTAAGGGTCATGTCTTTAGTGTTCTTAAATAACAAACCTTGTTTGTCTTTAATTTCCTCTATTTCCCTAGCCTTCATCTCCAAATTTAAAATTTTACTCTCTAGACGGTTAATTCTAAGACTCCATTTTTTTCGAGAAAGTAGGTAATGGAATAAGTATCCAATAATCCCTGCTACAACAAGCATGCAAAGAATTTCAGCTAGTGACGAGTAGTTCCCGAAAATATTTTTAAACATTTGTCTCCCTCCAGAGTACTTTTTTAATTATTTTAATTTAGTTTAATTTCAACTCTTCTATTATAAAAACGACCTTTTTTAGTCCTGTTTGAACTAATTGGCTTAGCTTCACCGTAAGATTTAATTTTAATTTTATTTTTATCTACACCGTAATGAACAAGTGCTTTCTTTATGGCAAGGCCTCGACGATAGCTAAGCCTGTAGTTAGACTTTCGACTACCTCTACTATCAGTATGCCCACTCACTGTAATTGTTCTAGTAGGATCAAGTTCCCACCTCTCAACTACATTTAATAAATGCTTTTGCACTTTTTTAGATGATAAGAATTTTTTTGCACCAGCTCTAAAGTGAATTCTACCTTTTATAATCTCTACAGAGTCAGCAACCTTTTCAACTGGATGAGGTTGCGCAACGGCAGTTTGAACAACTGGAGCCATTTCAACGCTACATTCTTTTTTGATTTGGCAAATATACCAATCAACAGAAAGAGTTGTAGATAAAACTGCTAAAATAAACAAACCTAATATTTTCACTATGATCTCCAAATTTATAGTTATTTTTCGGGATTCTTACTTTATGACTGGAGTCCTAATATGCTGGGTCATGAAATTAACTTCCCATCTTAAAATTGTGGCCATTTCAATTACATAGAAATTAGTTATATGTATCAGAAGAGAACACTCTTGAGATGTTAACCCATTCAAGACTTTGTAAACTTATTAGTCGCCTGCCTGGAATATACTCTATTGGCCCTGTCTCAATATGGTATTACTTAAGTAATATCAATAACTTAAAATGTGTTCAACCAGGCACCACTCTTGCTCTTATAAAAGGCAAGTTGTTGATAAAAAATGGGAGAACACTATGAAAGTTAATTTTAAGCAAACTAAAAAGAGAAGCCTTTCTTTGGTCAGAAAAGCTCAGCTTGGAGTATTATCATTAATGTTATTATCTTTATTCGCTGGTCACGTTAACCAGTCAGAAGATAGCAAGGACTTTTCTAGTGAACTAGCCAGTAACACTAAACGTGACACGGTATTAGGTACTGTTAAAGTTGTTAAGCCTAAGGCTGAAAAAGATATTTTAGATCCTGCAATTTCTAAAATGTGGGGCTTACAATCAATGAACGCAATTAAAGCTTGGAACAAATTAAAAATCAAAGGCAGTAAAAAAATTATTGTTGCTGTAATTGATACTGGTATCGACACTAAACACCCTGATTTACAAAAGAACCTTTGGGTGAATACAAAAGAAATTCCTGGTAATAATATTGATGACGATAAAAATGGCTGCATTGATGATATTCACGGTTGTAACTTGATCACTAAAAGAGGTGACATCAAAGATAACCACGGACATGGAAGCCATATCGCAGGAATCATTGGCGCCACTCATGGTAATGGTGTTGGAATCAGTGGGGTTGCTCCAAACGTTAGTATGATGATCTTAAAATATTATGATCCAAAAGCTCCGGGCATTAACAACCTTGTAAATACTGTTGAAGCAATTAAGTATGCAGTTAAACATGGCGCACATATAATCAATTACTCTGGTGGTGGATTAGAGGCCAGCCCTGCTGAAAGAAAAGCAATTGAAGCAGCTAGAAAGAAAGGCATCTTGTTTGTAGCAGCTGCTGGTAACGAGAGATCAAACTCAGATGTAAACGGCTACTACCCTGCTGATTACAAAATGTCTAATATTATTTCTGTAACAGCTATTGATAAGAATAAATATGTTTTACCATCTAGTAACTATGGCGCAGCTTCAGTTGACTTAGCAGCCCCAGGAAACAATATATTATCTACTTTACCAAATGGTCAGTACGGAAAAATGACTGGTACTTCGCAAGCCACAGCCTTTGTAACTGGTGTTGCAGCTTTAATTATGTCTAGGTTCCCAGATTACAATCCGCAAAAAATTATTAAGCATTTAACTCAAACTGGTGACTTAGATCAAAGATTATCTGGTAAAACTAAGTTTAAGAAAAGACTTAACACTTTTAGAGCTTTAACAATTCTTGACTCTGGAGTGAGTGCTACAGGAATTATGGCAAGTAACACTAAGAATATTCCTAAAAACACTTTCACTATGAAAGACAGTGCTGATGAGGCTTCTGTAGCAACTACTGGTGATGAGTTTTCAGGACTTTCAAGCTTTGCTAAGCGTATGCAAAAAGAGCTTTCTAAGACGGTGAATACAGCCACATCAAGGTAAGATAATAAGGAACTTTAATTATCATCGCATCGTCCAATGGGGACGAAGCGCCGAGGCCGCAAACTTTAAATAAAAAAACTCGGACTTGTCAGTGCTAGAATATTTTAAATCCCAAATTAAATTATTTATGTTCATGCTCAAACATGCGCCAGCCACTATGAGTCACTTCGTGATCTCATAGCGTCAATGCAACTGCGCGTGAACAAAAATAATTTACTTTGAGATTTAAAAAAACTATGGCTTTACAAAGTTAGCCTTAATTTATTAAAAAGGCTTTAATTCTTTCATAGACATCCAAACGAATATCATCCATTTCAAGAAACAACTGATGCTTTCCTTTTTCATACTGATGGCTCTTACAATTAGCCATTTTATTACAAAACTGAGTGGCCTTATCACTTTTAATGATACTATCATCACCACCTGTGAGCATTAGCATGGGCGTGTTTATTTTACTAAAATCTGATTTTAAAACATAGTCTATTGATCCCAACGACTTAAGCAGCCACCCGGCTGTTACTCCTGTGCTTATTTGCTTGGGGTAATGTTCATTTAATAATTTCATATAGTTTTCAAAATTTTCGCGAGATCTAGTTAAATAACTGGCGTCCACGTTTTTTTCGCCTTGAGAAGGAGCCCAGTCTGTCGGCTTAAAAAAAGTTTTCAATACAAACTTAGCCAACCAATCTGGAATAAAATATTTTTTAACTTCTATCATTGGCGTTACTAGTACTAATCTATCTATTGATAAGTTATCCGCCAGCAATTGCCTTAGCATTATATGCGAACCCATAGAGTGGCTAATAACATTTACCTTATTATAATTGGGCTTTACTTCCTTTAAAAAATTATTAAATGTCTCTTGATAAGTTGAGAATTTATCTATGAAGACTTTTTTATACATAATGTCTTTTTTAATTTTCATTGATTTACCCTGGTTTATATGATCCCAAAGGTATACATCATATTTGTCTTTCAACTCATTGGTTAATTGCCAGTATTTTAATACCGGCTCAGCCACTCCAGTAACAATAACTACAGCCTCTTTCTGACCGGACTTCACACTATAAAAGTGATTTTTATAGCCACTATACTCAATATAATTAGACCCCATACTGTTTATGGAGCTTAATGCTTGCGAAACATAGTCAGCATGAACTGTACTAAAAAAAAAAGTTAAAACTATAATAGCTAAATATTTCATTGGGCCTCCATAGACTCAATATGTAATTAAATATTAAATGAGCTTGGTATTACTTATACCTAGATTGTATTAGCTTTAGCCCTGCGATTAGAGTTAATGAGAATGCACCGATCCCAATTAAATTTTTATGCTGATTAAAGTACAAACCAAAACCAATTATTGAAAAACTTAATAAAAAAGAAAATGTCCAAATATTAAAAAATCGAAACACACTTTTAGCAGGGGCAGTTACCACTGATTTTCTAGCCTCTATTGTTGTTAACCCATGAATTTGAGTTTTCATTTTATTGGCTATTTCATCATAAGGGTTTACAGATAAAATTAAGTTATATTTTTGCGAGGCAAATTCTAGGTTTTGCTCCAACCCAGAGTAGCGTATAAAGTTTTGGTGCGCAGACTCAGCATCATAATTATCAAGGACTAGTTCCCATAAATCTTTTAGTTCAGGACTAGCATACACTGAAGGTTTATAATCACGATCAAGCCTAGCTTTAGATAAAATCACCGCACACTTTATACACTCAATAGAAGTGGCCACATTAACATAGTTACACTTTGGGCAATTTATGACTGGCTCATAAGTGCTTGAATTAGTGACCTTTGATTTTGTAACTATTCGCTGAGTTTCAGTTAGCTTAACTTCAGTTGGTTTTTCAGTAGATTTAGCCTGTACAGGCTCTTCTTGAATGGGAGTCTCAGCCTCTCTTTTTAACGCCTTGCGTTCAATAATTTTCCCAACAATTCTAGAATCTTCCAAACAGTCAGGGTATTGGATATAAAATTGTGATGTGCATTCACGGCAGTTAAACTGGGGCTTAGTTGTCATAATTTCATGGGGATTGATTGCATATAGTTTATAGCACTTCGGACAACTTACCTCTAAAGTACTTAGTTTTAGGCTATTTTTAAAGTTAAAGTCTAAAACTTTATTAATCTCTTCCAGTGAGTTTAACTCCAACACCTACTCCATTAGTGACTTTACTTCTTAACTCATCTAGAATTTAAAGATGTTAAAAAGTAAGTTTCTCTCTGCCTCTATTCTATCAGGAATTTTCATAGGCACAAGTTTTATTCCATTTCCTCCTTGGGCAAGTATCTTTGCATTTGTACCTCTTTGGAATTATTGGTTGCACGAAACTTCTACAAAGAAAATTTTTTGGTCAGGCTGGCTTACACAATTTTTACTGACCTTGATTGGATTCAACTGGATAATCATAACTATCCATGACTTTGGCGGTATGCCATGGGCCGTATCAGCGCTGGGGCTCTTAGCTTTTTGCAGTTTTGCTACAATATACATCCCTATTTCTGGTTTACTTTTTGCTTTTATTCGAAAAAAAATAAAATTAAGCTCATTACAATCCATTTTATTAATAGCCACCTTACTCGCCCTTCTTGAGCCATTAGTTAAAACTATTTTCCCTTGGAATTTTGGCTACACATTAATGACTCTCCCCTTGCCCACCTACCAAGTTGCTGAATGGATAGGCTTTGAAGGGCTAAGTTCCATTATAATTTTTCTGAATGTTATTTGCTTTTGCATGGTTTACCCCATCAATAAAAGCATTACTAAACTCACAGGTGGCCTAACAATTGTGCTTATTGTTTCTACGCTCACTTTATGCGGATACTTCCTTAAAAATAGACTACCTGAGAATGATCAATCTGTACGCGTTGGCTTAATACAGGCTAATATTGGTAACCTCGAAGCTCAATTCAAACTTCATGGCATGGGTTTTCGCGGTAAAATTATTAAACAATACCTTGATCTATCTAAAAATGAAAAATCTAAAAATAATCCTGAAATAATAATTTGGCCTGAGACGGCAGCGCCCACAAAGCTTGGGCCTAAGAATACTAATTTTTATAATAAAAACTTGAAAAAATCATTATTAGAATCGGATATATCATTAATCACTGGTGCTTACACGAAAGCATCCACGGGACAAACTTCCAATTCAGTTATATTTTTAGATAAAGATCAATTTGTAGAACCAAACTATAGTAAAACTCACTTGCTTGCATTTGGAGAGTATATTCCTGGTAGTCAATTTTACCCTAAGGTAAAAGCTTGGTTACCACAAATATCAGATTTTAAAGCTGGTAATGGACCACAAGTTACAATTTTTAAGGGCATTAAATTTGGTATACAAATTTGCTATGAAAGCCTGTTCCCAAGGTTTTCAACTCAGCTTTCAAAACTTGGCTCTGAAGTTATTGTAAATGTCACTAATGACTCCTGGTATGGCACCTATATGGAACCCTTTCAGCATATGTATATGACTCTTGCCCGAGCCATTGAAATCAGACGTCCATTAATTCGTGCCACCAACACTGGTATTTCAACGGTCATCTTGTCAGATGGTACTATCCTTGATAAATCACCTATGGACAAAGTCTGGACCCATACCTATGATGTCCCATATACAAGTGAGCAAATACAAACTTTTTACTCTCGCTTCACTAACCTTGGGTTTTATTTAAAGCTGTTACTTTTAATGGGGCTAATAGTTTACGGAGTAGTACAAAAGAAGAAACTATGAATGAAAAATACTTATTAAATAACCTGGACTGGAAAATTTTATTAAATTACTTAAGTGAATTTGCCACTTCTACTCAGGCAAAAATAAAACTTACCGAAACAGCCCCTTTAGAAAACACTACATCTGCTGAAAAAAGTTTTAATATAATCAATGAGTGCAAAGCTGTTTTAAAAACAGGTGTACGCCCAAGTATGGTGAGCCTAGAGCTCTATGAGAACTGGCATCCATTGGTAAATAAAAAGTCTGAGTTAACACCACTTCATATTAAAGATATTCGTTATTTTTTAATTGAGGCCCTCTCACTAAAAGAAACACTGTCAAAATTTAAATCTGATATTATTAATGATCATATGCAGAATTTCTTCTCACCTGAGGATGGCATTAATAAAATTGAAAACTTACTAACAATGGATGGTTTTATTCGAACTGATGCCAGTCAAACTCTTTATGATTTAAACCAAAGCAAAAAAGACTTAAGCAAAGGAATACAAAAAACCTTAGATAAGCTTGTTAAAAGTTATAAGATTGAAGATATTATCCAAGATAAATTTGTCACCACCCGCGAAGGTCGATGGGTAATTCCCATTAAAAGTGACCTCAGAAGCCGCTTTGAAGGTGTTATTCATGATTCCAGCCAAAGTAAGCAAACTGTATTCATGGAGCCCACAGAAGTTATAACCATAAATAATAAAATTCGCGAAATAGAACTACAAATAAAAGATGAAATAAACCGCCTGCTAAAGGATATATCTAATTATTTTTACAACCTCAAAGATGAACTCAGTTATGCTTTTGATACTTTATTATTTTTTGACATTAATTTTTCAAAAGCACAATTGGCTTTAAAAACGGATGCCCACAAATGCACTTTTAATAACGATAGAATTTATTTAAACCTAGTTAAAAACCCTGTTCTTTTATTACAAAATGAAAAGGTGATTGCCAACAATGTTGAGCTCAGTAAAGAAAAAAGAATTTTACTTTTATCTGGCCCAAACGCTGGTGGAAAAACTGTCCTCCTAAAATCAATAGGTTTAAATTTACACATGGCCAGATGTGGCTTACTTATTTGCGCACAGCCTGACTCAGAAATCCCTTTCTTAAAAAGAATAGTTTCTAGTGTTGGTGACCACCAAAGCTTATCCCAAAACCTCAGTAGCTTTGCCAGTCATTTAAAAATTTTAGACCTAGCCACTGAACTTAAAGGTTTAGACAGTTTAATTTTAGTGGACGAGATCTGCAGCTCCACGGACCCTGAAGAAGGCTCAGCCTTAGCTCGTAGTTTTATTGAAAGCTATAGTGACAACAATGTTTTTGCTGTTGTTACCTCCCACTTTAACTATTTAAAAAATAGCTTAACAGAAGTTTCATCGGTAGTTAGTGGTAGCCTTGAGTTTGATCTTAAAAGTGGTCCCACTTATAAATTTTTACAAGGCGTTACAGGCCAATCCCTCGCTATACAAACGGCAAAAAGAGTTGGTATCTCTATGGACATTGTCAACAAAGCCTTAGACTACATGAGCCCAGACAAAAAAGACTACTTTAATAATATTGATGAAGTCACTGAGCTTAAAGATAGTTTATTAGTTAAAACTAAAGAAACAGATGACTTAAAGCGCAAGTACCACAAAGAAATAAATCGTTATAAATTACTTGTTGAAAAGTATGAAAAAGAAAAAGAGCTGATGCTAGAAAAAAGTGTTCTTCGAGCAGAAAGAAAAATTGATAAAATGATTCAAGTTAATAAAGCCGGTCAGGTTTTATCTAAAAATACTGAACTACAAAAGGTTCGCCAACAGCTACCCGAAGTTATAAAACCAAACTTACAAAATGACTCTAACACTCCACAAAGCGCTGAAGAGTTTGCAAAAAAATTTCCACCGGGGAGTAAAGTGTATATTAGCTCTTTAAATAAAGAGGGCTTAATTCAAAGCTTACCTAACAAAAAAGGGCTTGTAGATGTGGTTTCGCAAAGTATGCGCTTACAGCTTAACTGGAAACTATTAAAATTAAATACCTCCAATTTAATCAACCCTGCTGATCAAATTTTAAAAAATAAAGGCTTTTTTAAGCTTTCAAGCTCTGAGGGAGATCAAGCCTTAGACCTTAGAGGCTCTAGTGTTGATGAGGCCATTGCAAAAATTGAAATGGAACTTGATAAGGCAACTCTTGGACAAGCCGACCGCGTAAAAATTATTCATGGTCATGGCACAAATAGTTTAAAACGTGCAGTGAGATCTTATTTGTCTCGATGTTTATATGTTAAAACTTGGTCCTCAGGCTCTAAAAATTCTGGTGGCGATGGAGTGACTTGGGTTACTCTAAAAGATGATTAGCCTCATAACTATTTCAGAAGAGTCCAAACCATTGGCGTTTTATCTGTAGGCTCACACTTTAAATTAGAACCATCCACTATCTTATGCTCTAAGGGCTCTATGAGTGCAGTGTTTGTACAGCTTTGTACCACTTGAGTTTTACCACCCACTGAAATTTCTTCTGAGCTTCGCACAGAAGACCAAACCACAGTTCCTGTTTTCAGAGAAAATAATATTCGCCCATTCATATCACTTAGGATATTTAACTTAGCCTTATCAGCAGTTGGTAAGCTAATTTTACCTGACAGTTCTAAGTCAGCACAAAGGTCACCTTTGCCACATTTTAATAAATTTTTATATACAGTCACTAAGTCAATTTGTATTGGAATTCCTGTCTTAGCTGTTAGCCAAATTCTTTTCATTGGCCAAGTGTCCCCTACCTTTACTTTATGCAGTGGCAATGAAATTGGAGGAACATAAAATATTGAAGTTTTAGGGCGGTCTTCAACATCAAAAACTTCAGCATTTGGATACATTGTTATTTTTATTTCTTTATTAAGCTCAGGCATTGCAAGATCTGCTAAATCCATATTACTTTCACTTCTAATCGTTTTCAGTAAAAAATAAATTAAGGCTTTGCCGCGATCAACTAATAGAATTTCAGATTTAACATCAATATCTGCATACTTTACTTCTGTTTGTGTTAGCTTTTCACCTTTGCGCTCACTCACTATTGTTTTTGAGTACATTCTTCCAACAGATTCATAGCCTTGAATACCTTGTAAGTGAACAAAGCTAGGTTCAGTAATTTTATTAGCCACACTTAGCCCGCCCACTTTTTTACCAAACAATGCACACGAGGCATTGAGAAGATATAAACAGACGACTAAAAGGTATACAGTATATTTTTTCATGTGATTTCCTATAGTTAAGTGATGTTCTCTAATCAAATGGGCTAAGTCAATCTTGAAGTCTATTAGTTAAACAGTTGTATCAAATTGAATCAAGGTAAGTGCTTAATAACACATAGCATTTATCGCCTCTGTTGGCACTCTCTTTGCTTTATAAAGAGTATGACCGGGGGGTTTAAAAATGAAAAGCATTTATCTTATAATTACATTAGCTTTATTTAGTATATCTTGTACGCAGTCAGTTATAGAAACTGATGGTGTTAGCACTTTAGAAAGTCGAATTGCTGTACCAACCAATCCTGATGATATACCAGATACAGTTCGCTACCCTCTAGGCACATGCAGTGTTATCAAAAGTGATGTTAATACTTTTTCTGCAGAGCTACACCCCTTCCAAAAATATTCAAACTCAACTCCTATCGTTGACCAAATGCTATTGTTTGTTCATACAGTTCCGGTTGGAGTCCTAAATGGTGCTGAGTACATTCAATTCTTTAAAGAAAGTGATGAACTTGGCGTGGCTGTTACTAACCCAAACCCTGTTGAATTTAAATTTGTCGATAGTTACAACAATGAGCTTAATACATTCTCACCAATTACAGAACTTTCAAAGTCTTCATTAGAAACAGCTATTGAAGAAAGTGGTATCGGTGAATTTTACAAAAATAACTATAATATAGACTTCACGCCTGCACACTTAATAAACAGATATGACATACTACTAACTGGGCTTGACCTAAAATATGAAAGCGTCCGCACAGCCTTTTACTCAGGCAATACTCCAACTGCCACATCACAGTTGGCCACTTTGCTTCCAGGCTTTGCCGCTAACCCTAACACATACCAAACTCTTGGAAAGTCAAACTACCTAGAAATGCTACACCCTATGTACGACAGAAGAAATTCAGGCTTAACGGACTTACAGTTTAAACAGGAAATTGAAAGTAAATGCTCAAATTAATTTACTTGCCTTTAAAAAAACTAATGAGATGACTCTTGAGTTATCTCATCGGCTTGTAGGTTTTCACCATTTCTGTATCTATCCACTAAATTAACATCATTAGTTGGAAAAGAAAATAGTAAGGCATGGGTATTTGAGCCCTCATCTTCTTGAGTGATTGATAAGTAGTAAAGTGCCTCGTCATCATCTTCTAGTTGAAACTCTTTAATAAAGGTTACTAACACATTTCCGGCTGAGTTATTTGAACGCCAAATTTCATCGGCTTGCTCAATACTCTCCTCTCTGAAACCAGCATAATCTAGAAAGTACTCCTCTTTAATATCATCATCACTTCTAAGCTTTAACATGGCCTCATAGAGCCCGCGGGATAGGCTATCATCTTCTGTGAGGGAGTCACCTTCAATGGCCCCTAAAATAGCGTCAGACTGGCGATCATAAATAAGGTGACCTTTGCGGTACTTGTCCACCAACTTATCATCTGTTGTAGGGAAGTGAAGGTACACAAAGCTTGGAATATCATCGGTTAAGTATGCTAAAGCAATGTGGTAGTAGTTTTTATCTTTAAAGTATTTAATAAATACAGCCAAATTTTTTTGCTTAGTTGATTCAGTGTCTTCCCAAACCTCATCAGGATATTCAATTAACATATCTAGGTTTTTTTCGTACTTTACAAAGTCGGTTTCTGCAATATCACTTTCAGTTCTTAGGCTAAATAATTCCTTTTCTAAAATTTTGATATCATCAGCAAAAAAATCATACAATTGGTCTTCAGTTTTAAAGACAAGACCTTTGTCTTTATCTATGATGATGTCTTTACTTTTTTCAGCCATTACTACCCCAACTTATGTACTGGTTTAATCTTAATTTGGACGACATATCATGTCAACTAAAGCAGTTTTAACTTGCCTAAAACGCCCTTAATCACTGACAATATATATAGGGAATGGAGTCTTAGTTTAATATTCGTCAGGATGATGTAAATGCAAATAGATGATCGCAGTCTAGACAAAATTGAAGTATTATTAACTCAATCAATGAAGGGCTTACACCTTTTATATGATAACAACACAATTGCCAAAATTTTACATACCCCAACAGAAGAACTAGATTTTTTTAACTTTGATAACATGGATAAAATCCAAGAGCTATTTTCTGAGTTTATCACTAAAGAAACCTTTGAAGACAAAAAAGCTTTTGTGAATGCACTTGATCCAGATAGTTATGAAATTCTACTTAGAACCTACTTCCATATTGTGGAAAGCACATTACTTACAGCTACAAATTATAAACACTGATACTTAAGGAGCATATATGTCTAATGATATTCACTCTAAGACATTGCGCCAACAGTTCACTGATCATAAAAACGAACAGATTAAACGCCAAGACGACCTCATCAAACGCAAAGAAGAGCAGATCCAGAACATTGGCAAAAAATATGATATTAAAGCCCGCGAAGCCAAAGAGTTTGAGCGCGCAGCAATTAGCCATATAAAAAAGAACAGCCACGAAAACATCGAGATTGAAAATAAAAAAGCCCAGTACGCCATATCAAAGCTTAGAGATAATCATAGAAAAACATATGAGCATGTACAGGTTAAGGGCGAACAACGTATTAATGAGCTGGCAGAACAACTAGAACAAAAAAAACGACACTATGTAAACGAAATTAATAAGCTAGACAATTACTATAAAAGTGAAGGGCAAAAGCTACACACAAAACACCTAGACGAACTTAGCAGCCGCCAAGACTATAACGAAACTATGTATAAAAAGGCAGAAGACCAAGCTTTAAGGTCTATTGAGCTTCGTGAAAAAGACATTGTAAGAAACTTTATTGATAACCCAACTATTCCTGGTGATTCTTTTTACCAACTGAGTGGCTATGAGTCAGAGCTTATGGAAGA
This sequence comes from uncultured Bdellovibrionales bacterium, assembly GCA_938001965.1. Classification (GTDB taxonomy): domain Bacteria; phylum Bdellovibrionota; class Bdellovibrionia; order Bdellovibrionales; family UBA1609; genus JAHDIR01. The sequence goes on from CALLBC010000143.1 coordinate 25,065, forward strand.
TCCAAACTTTTACACCCTAACTTTAAAAATGCCTGAGCATGAACAAAAAAATGTTAATGTTGTGGTTAAACAAAATCAAATTACTGTTTCAGCACAAAGAGCTCATAACAAAAAGCATGAGGGCTATGGGAGAAAAGTTGAAAC
>CALLBC010000144.1 GCA_938001965.1 uncultured Bdellovibrionales bacterium
CCAGCGCTATCTGTGGCCTCTGAGGTTACACTCTCGTCAGCATAACTACCAACCAATGCTTGTGGTTGCTCGGAGCTAGAGGCTGTTGCTCTAGCTGCATCAAGTGCTCTTTTTGAATTTACACGAGAAGCTGTACTTAAAAACCCTTGAAACTGCCCTATAGGCTCAGCAGTTGAAACTAAAATATTTTTTGCCTCATAACCGGTTAAATCTGGATTTGCATTTAGCATCATAGCCGCTGTTCCAGCCACAAAAGGAGTAGCCATACTTGTGCCTGATAAAAATTTAAACCTATCCTCACCGTCAGTTTGCGGGAATGCACTCAACACCTGAACACCAGGAGCCGCAATATCAACACTTAAGCGACCATAATTACTAAAAGTTGCCAATACATCATTTGAAGTTGAAGCCGCCACAGATATAAGGTTTGGAGCAATATTATTAGATGGATACACAGGCCTTGCATCGTTATTTGTTGAGTCGTTACCAGCTGCAATGGCAACAAATAAACCTTTATTGGAAGCATTAACTAAAGAGGACATCAAAGCTTGTGAGCGAGCTGTGCCGCCCCAAGAGTTACTTAAAACATCCGCTCCATTTCTAACAGCATAATTAATAGCTTTAATGGCATCAGATGTTTTACCACCGTTAGTACCAATAAACTTTAAACCCATTATTTTAATTGGCGAAACACTTGGGTTATCAGTAAAAATATTATTTGCCACATTTAAAACTACCCCAGCGCAATGAGTTCCATGTCCGTCTAGATCATCAAAGTTTGGACTTTCATTTATAAAATTCCAACCGTAAACGTCATCAACCCTTCCATTGTTATCATTATCTATTCCGTCTCCGGGGATTTCACCTGAGTTTTCCCAAACAGCCTGACTTTTTTGAAAATAGCTATGATTAATATCTAAGCCGGAATCAATAACCGCCACCACTATTGGCTTATTAACATCACCCCTACCATGAATATCAGAAACACCAGTTAAAGTGTTTATTGTTTGGTTTTGCGCAGATAGTGAAAAACTATTTATATCTTCACGTGTAAAAGAATTTGCAGCAATATCACCACCACTACTTTCAACGACTGGAGGGTTATCTAAAAAATCTATTGGTGGTGCCAATATATAATTGGGCTCAATAATCTCGATATAGTCTGAAAAACCTGAGTTATTCATTGCGTACATCATATCTTTAACAGAAACATCACCGCTCCATGAAATTAATGCCATATGCTCATCATGCCACTCATGCTCAACTTCAGACTGAGTATCGTTAACCCAAGCCACCATGTCCTCATAACTAGGTTTACTTTTCATTTTTATAATTAATTCTTTTGGGGCAAAATTAGCTGAATAGCCAAGAATACTATTTTGCGCAGCAGAAGAATCCTCTTCTTTTTCAGCACAATTCTGAAAAAACATTAGCGACGTAAATAATAACGCCATACCAATAATAGCAGTTGTCTTCTTCATATATCCCCTAACATATAAGACTCAATGTATTATCGGCAGAAGCTGGACTAAAGTTTAACGAAAATTAAACTTTTACTTCTCAGGTTGAGACATTTAATAAGTAAAATTTAATGTATTTAATTAGAGACTTTTGAAAGTGAGAGAAAAAAGGACGATGCGAAGCATCCATGCTTCAACATACTTCCTGTTGAAACATCGCCCCCCCACATAAATATGGTAAGTGAAAATATTGCAGTTCTGCAAGCCATTGATCCAAATAACGCAGAAGGTAATTGCATAAAAAAAGGGCTAAGATCGCTCTTAGCCCTTTATAAGTTACAAAGTACCATAACTCTTTAAATTAAAGAATTATTGGTGATTCACCTCCGCACTGGGTTTATAACAATAATCCATAATGCATCACCTCCTTTTTTGCTCGTAATAGAGCTTACAACCATTCTAACTATAATTTTAATCGAAAGCCAGAGACTTATTTTTTTATTTCAAATAAATACAACTAATAAGCTAGAGTTTCCTGGGCGAGACTATAGTCCTGGTTAAGAAATGCCTAAATGTATCTAGAAAAGTGCTTAAGGCAGTAAAACTCTACTGAGAGTTTAACTTAACTTTGAACATGTACTTATAATTCTATCGTGGAAAACTAATTACTTCTGGAGGTCGCGCACTATTTACTTGTCGCCCATTGTTTATGCCAAACATTTTTAATTCAAGGTCCACAATTGTACCCACAGCTACGCCTAAAGTACTTAGGTTCAGCCCAATTACAAATTTTCCATTCACACAACTATCGATTGCATTTCCAACAAATCCTCCTCCAGAACCGCCAGTAACACTTGAAGCACTCACACTATACTGAATCCCATGGCGCTCATAATGACCACTTGAGCACTCTCCTGCGATAACCACTGAGCCATTTAACTTAGACACGACTGGCATTGGGTCTCGACTTACTGAAACTTGAAGCTTGTCTGAGCTTGGCTCAGCACAGGTGCCCTTTTCAAAACAAAGGCCTGAGTTAAAATGCAACCCACTTTCGTAGTCTTCATAATTATCACAATTTGTATACTGTGATAGTATTACCAAGGTTAGCATTGAAAATAAAAACACTTTAATTTTAGACGGCAAATTATATCCCCATTTAACTTGCATTATTGCTTATAAGTTAGCTAATTAATTATTACTATTAGCATTCCAGGCCAGATAGTTATAAGCTAGACTCTGAAATAACTTACACTTTTAGTATATTAAACCAAAGAGCAAATGAAAAACATTACTTTAATATTATTGCTATTTGTCTCATTATTAAACGCTTCTTGCACTTTTAACCAATCAGACAACTCAGAACACTTTAGCTTTCACCTTTTATCAGAACCCACAGACCTAGATCCAGCTCATTTTAGAGGCTCAAGCGGGAGCTATTTATTTAATAATTTATTCCGCGGGCTATACTCTTACACAAATCAAAAGTTAAATCCTGAAAATGTTAAATCTTGTAAATGGGTTAATAGCATAACTTTAAGCTGTACATTACTTGCAAGAAAGTGGAGCAATGGAAAGGTTATTACAGCAAATGACTACATAAAAAACTTTCAACGTTTTTTTATGAAGAACATAAAGACATACCAGACCGAGCACCTACTCAATATCAAAAATGCCAAAGAAATTTTAAGTGGTAGCCTCCCCATCGATAAGCTTGGCGTTAAATCCTTAAAGCCGGGCAACATTCTATTTCAATTAGTTAAACCAGATTCTAACTTTTTATACACCCTAGCCTCCCCTTCCTTTGGTCCTATTTACCTAAAAAATAATTATGCAATTAGCCAGTCTTCAAACTTAGTAACTAATGGTCCTTATACAGTTAAAGAATGGAACAAGGGAAGTTTTGTAATTCTTGAACCCAATAAGTTCTACGACAATAAATGGAAAGAACGCCCAAAAGTTAAAATATACTTCTTAGAGAACGACGAAACAGCTTTAACATTATTTGAAACCGGAAAAATGAATTTTCTTCGCAGACTTTTAACCAGCAATATCCAAAGATATAAAAATAGCTCAAAACTTATATTAAAACCAATTTTAAGGTTTGATTACATAGGGCTTACTAACGAAATACTCCCACATAAGTCATTAAAAAAAGCATTAACAAGCTCTCTTAACTTTATAGAATTACAAAAAATCTACCAAGGCAAAGGAACTCCGGGCTGTCCAGGGCTTCCAAGTGGTTTTCAAACTAAAATCCACTGTCATAAATTTGATTTACAAAAAGCCAAGCAATACTTAAGCCAGGTTCCACAAAATATAAAAGAACAACGCTGGACTTTGTACTATAGCAAAATGGGCGGCAAAGACATTAAAAAAGGCATGGAGTGGGTACAAAATCAATGGACTAAAAACCTAGGTTTAAAAATAAACTTACAAGCTGTTGAACAAGGAATGTACCTATCCACTTTAAGAGGCCAAAGTGTTGACCTCTTTCGCAAAGGAGTTGGCGTAGATCACCCAACTTGTTTAGCGGCACTCAAGGTTTTTGGCCAATCCTCTGGCGAAAATTATATTAAGTTTAAAAATGCTGAGTACGAGGCATTACTTGAAAAACTGACCAACACAAAACTCTATCCTTCCCAAGAAAAAGAGCTCTGCTCTAGGGGAGTCCAAATTTTAATTGATAGCCATCAATGGATCCCTATGGGCGAAATACACTTTGCCATGCTTGATGACCAGAAGTTCACTGGCTTTGAAGTGAATTACCTCAACCAGCTAGACCTCACTCACTTAAGAAAGCGATAGATTATAACCCTTAATCTATTGCCCTAGGCTAAAGTTTTTGCTAATTGTAAGAGCTATGAAAACAGTGATCGTAACAGGCGCCAGCAAAGGCATCGGCAAAAGTATAGCCAGTCAATTAGACAAAAATGGCTTCAAAGTTATTTTAGTGGCTCGCAACACCAATCAACTTACTGAGTTAGCGGACAAACTATCTAATTCACCTGAGGTTTTCACTTGTGATTTAAGTGACACAAGTAGCATAAAAACTATAATGCCCTTACTTGAAAAGCATAAAAATAATTTATGTGGACTAGTTAATAATGCAGGAATTTTTATAAAAAACTCATTTGAAAACACCACTACTGAAGACTGGGACAAACAGTATAGAGTAAATTTATTGGCTCCAGCTATGTTAAGCAAATTAGTTACACCCTACTTGAAAGAGTCCACACAAGCACATAAATTCATTATTAATATTTCATCCACTGCTGCTATTAGACCAGTCCCAGACACCAGCGCTTATGGGAGCTTAAAGTCTGCACTTGATCACTTAACTAAAGTTATGGCTTTAGAGCTAGCTCCATATGGAATATGTGTTAACGCTATCAGCCCTGGTATTGTAGATACGCCTATTCACTCTTTTGAAAACCTCGACAAAGAGAGCCTAGACTTTGTAAAGTCACTGCACCCACTCAATCAAATTGGAAAGCCCACTGATATTGCATCCATGGCCACTTTTCTTACAAATGACTCTAACAACTGGGTGACAGGATCTAACTTCACAATCGACGGAGGCTTGAGCTTAAAATGATTACCTTATCCCGCCGTGTTCATTTTAGCTCTGGACATAGGTACTACAATGCAAATTGGAGTGAAGAAAAAAACAAAGAGGTTTTTGGCAGCTCCTACAGTAGCCATGGACACGGACATAACTACATTTTAGAGGCACAAGTTAAAGGACCTCTTGATATTGATACCGGAATGGTGATTAACCTTACAGACCTGGATACTATCTTAAAAGATGTGAGTGACTTGCTAGATCACAAACATTTAAACGATAGCGTTGAGTACTTTAAAAATATTACTCCGACTACTGAGAACATTGCTAAATTTTGTTTTGATAAAATTAACATGCAGTTAGGTAAAGTTAGTAAAGCAACACTTCATAAAGTTAGAATTTTTGAAGGCGATGACTTATGGGCTGATTATTATGGCCAATAAATGCTTTATAACTAAAAAATATCAAATCCGCTGCTCTCACCTTTTAAATGATTGTAATAACCCGGGCATTAAAACTAAAGAAACAAGCCTACACGGACACCACATGGATGTTTTAGTTACATTTAAGGGCCCAATTGATGAAGAGTCTGGCTTAACAGTTAGTCGGGACTTCGCCGATCAAGTTATTAAAAATACTATACTTAATAAATACGATAAGTCTTGTTTGAATGATTTTTTAGCAATTCCAACAGGTGAAAACCTTGTAGCAGCCATTACCAAAGACTTACTCAGCTCCAAACTATCTAAACAACTTCACCAAGTCCAACTCAAAGAAACTAACAAAAATTTTTTTTCAGGACCCATTTGTAATGAGTGAACTAATGCGACTCTCTAAACTCATGTCACAGTTAGGCTTAAGCTCAAGGCGTGAAGCCGACAAACTTATTGAGCAGGGCCTGGTCACAGTTAATGGCGAAGTCATAAGCCAACTGGGAACAAAAGTGCTTCCTAATGATAAAGTAGAAATACTAAAGGAAGGGCAAAAAATATTAGATAATAAACTCACTTTAGTTTTAAACAAACCAGTAGGTCTGGTTAGCTCACAGCCTGAAGATGGTTACGAAAGTGCCATGAGTTTATTGCAAATTGACAATAGAATATTAAATACTAAAAATGAAAAGTTAAAGTTAAATCTAAAAAATTTAGCCCCCACAGGCCGCCTTGATATTGACTCTAAGGGCTTAATTATTTACACCCAAGATGGTGTTGTAGCTAAAAAAATTATTGGCGAGAACAGCTCCGTGGACAAAGAGTATATTGTGCAATTCAATGGCACTATCAATGATGAAAAGCTCAGTAAACTTCGCCATGGCTTAAGTCTTGATGATCAAGCTTTGAAACCTGCCAAAGTAGAATTAATTAACCCGCACACAGTTAATATGATTTTAACTCAAGGCAAAAAAAGACAAATCAGAAGAATGCTTAAACTGGTTGATTTACATGTTACCCACCTAAAAAGAATTCGAGTTGGACCATTAGAATTGATGGATTTAGAGAGCGGCAAATGGAGATTACTCACTCGCGAGGAAATAAATAAAATTTTAGCTTAC
>CALLBC010000145.1 GCA_938001965.1 uncultured Bdellovibrionales bacterium
AGAAATGATATTGTTGCAAATTTAGGAGTATTATTGGCCGCTGGACTAGTTTTCCTTTTTAATAATTCTTGGCCGGACCTTATAATAGGCTTCATTATTACTAGTTTATTTTTAAAGTCAGGGCTGGGAATATTAAAAAAAGCAAAATCCCAGACAGAACTCACAAATTAGGTGTTGTGCCCAATGTAATTGGCCAGGTCACTAACCTGGCCAAATTTATTTAATTAGTTTCCTGGAACCTTTAAAGTCTTGTTGACTGACCTGAGGTTCACTAGCCCTCCTGTAACAGACTTATATGCATTTTCCTTAAGCTCCATAGTGCAAGTCACTAAACATCCTGTGAGCGCCAAGTAAACACCAAATTTAATTATCCTCACCATAGCGCCAATTACAATACCAGTCATAAGCCCTCCTCAAAGGTTAAAGGTTTTATTTTAGATTTTGATTTTTTTCGTCCATTAAGTTGAAACATTTGAGCAGACTGCTCCCAAGGTAGTGGAAGCCTAGAGTGTTCTTTTGCAAACTCCCTATAGAGATCAGTCTGAATAAATTGTGTCCACAAACTATTTGATAGCTCACCAAATTTAGTTTGATAAAGATGCCTGATCCTTTCTCCCTCAATGTCCCATGTGAGGGTTGATAGCTGTAACTTTTCAATGTCAGCTTTGTCTACATTATCTAAAAAGAAGTTCACCAAGGCATCAAATGTTACTTTTCCTGAATTTTTATTTTTGTTAAGTTTGATTAGGAAATTTTGGCACTTATCCTTTGTAGATTGCTTCACCCTTATTGATTTAAAAATGACATTTTTTTTATTAAATTTCGCAACATTTTCTTTCATGTTGATGCTCCTTCGTTGTTAATAGTTATGTTTTTGAAAAAAAGGGGTTGAGAAAAACCCAACGAGGTCAGCCCAAAAAATGGCTGATTTGGCTTCGCGAAAAAAGAAGCCAAATTTTTAGTGATTTTTTGGCTTCCTAATTTTGACGAAGCCAAAAGGAAGCCAAATAGAATGACTTCGAGTGACCTCGAGTGACTAACAAAAGAGATGATTTCTTTAAGAATATCAGAAGCTTGTAGTGATTTTAAACAATTATGAATCTTGCGAGAAAACCAATCCGAAAATTGGTTGCGGGGGCCGGATTTGAACCGACGACCTTTGGGTTATGAGCCCAACGAGCTACCAGGCTGCTCCACCCCGCGGCAATTGATCTGTGCCTAAACTAGGTCCTAGCCACAAAAGAGTCAAACCAATTAGCGTTATAAGAGTTATTTTGCTAAGCGTTAGCTGCCTGTAATAACAAGTCTTTCCTTGCTCCCCTGCCAAACCTGAGTAAATATTTATAGCTATGACAGGTGCTGGAAAAATGGAAAAACTAAAAAGCTTACTAGAAAGTGAGTATGAGTGGCCTACGGCTTATGTTTTTAAATTCATTGCTCCCCAGGACAAGGTGCCTGAAATAGAAAAGCTATTTCCTGGCCACCCTGTTGAAAAAAAAGCGTCCAGCAAAGGCAATTACACTAGCGTAACCATTGCTATTGAACTTGAAAGTGCTGCTCATGTTATTGCTATTTACGAACAAGCATCAAAGATTGATGGCTTAATAGCTCTTTAACTCTGCATAGCTAATTTGAACTTCTTTTCTAATTTGTCACTAAGGACCCTGGAGTTTTTAATAATCTCTTGCTTAAACTCTTTGTCGGCACTGTCTGATATGATTTTAAATAAGGAAATAGCTCCATTAAACCCATCAAGGGCACTGCAGAAACCCACAGCTTCCATATCAACAATATCAACTCCGTGACTTTTACTTATAATATCTTTGTTTTTTGAGTTCTCCACTGGTTTTTCAGTAGTTATGCAATTTACTTTTGAAAAATTATTATGTAACACTAACTTGGTTATTAATTGCTTGCCCTGTTCAGTGCATACTTGTTCCACTTGAACCACTTCACCAACCTCATAAAGCTGAGATAAGCTTCCAGCAAAGCCAAGGTTAAAAACTTCCTCTAGGTTGGAGCAGTGAGTTCTAAGGCTTTCAGTGGCCTCTTTACAAGCAGAAACGCCACAACCAGTAATAAGAATTGCAGTTGGGACAGATAAGTATTCCCCGGTGTATATTGTATATTTTTTAAGCTTATTTTTTTGAGCCTGTTTAAGCTTTTCTATAAAACTTTCCGCTTCTTTTTTAAAAGCAAAAACTAAGGCTCGTTTGGCGTCAGTTAAATTCATAATGGTTTAATAACATAGTCCTTGAAAAAGGAAAGGCCCCTTTTTACAGGGGCCTCGGGGAGGAGAAGAATGTATAAACATGTCCATACTTATAATGTTGTTCATCGCATCTGAAATAAATATAACAAAGACCAACATTTTAATTGTCAGTTAAGTGACAACTCATAGTTAATCTACTTCTAATTTTAACTTATATCCTATGCCGCGCACCGTCTCAAACAAGCCATCACTTAGTTTTTGTCTTAACTGCAATATGTGAGTATCAACAGTTCTAGTTGTTGGAAAGTTTTCAAAACCCCATACTTTATTTAATATTTCTTCACGAGAGAAAACTTTATTGGGAACTTCTGCCAATAGTTTAAGCAAATCAAATTCCATTTTTGTTAACTCAATAGCTTCATCACCCTTAGTGACCACCCTTTGTTCTGAATCAATAATTATGTCATTCACCTTTATAACAGTGGTGCTTTTTGGGGAGACAGGCTCATTTCTTAGTTGCACACGCACTCGAGCAATCAATTCCCTAGGTTCAAAGGGCTTGGTTATATAATCATTTGAGCCAGTTTCAAGACCAATAATTTTATCAACCAACTCAGTTCTAGCTGTTAACATAATAACCGGTAAACTTAAGTGATCCTTCCTTGTGGTTTTTAAAAAGTCTATACCTTGTCCATCTGGCAACATCCAATCTAAAATAACTAAATCAGGAGTAGAGCTATTTAAAAAGTTTTCTGCTGCATTTAAATTTTGAGCCCAGTCCACCTGGAATTTTTCAAACTCAAGGTACTGCTTTAATGATTCGCCTAAATTAATATCATCTTCAACTAATAATATTCTACTCATGACATTTACCTTCCTTTATTTTTATAAAAAATCGAGTTGGATCTTTTTGTAGATAAAATTTTCCACCCATATCTTTTATTGTTTTACTTACTATATTTAAACCTAAACCCATACCTTCACTTTGATTGCCCTTAATAAAAGCTCCGGTAATCCTATTAAAATTTAATGCATCAGAATCACCTTGATCTTCAACACATATCTCAAGAGCTTTATTAACTAATTTCAATTTCAATTTTATAACTGGCTTCCCATGTTTTTTAGCGTTTTCAATTAAGTTTCTAATACAAATATTGATCCAATAGGGCTCAAGCACAAAACTGGAATCTACAGTTAAAGGTGAAAACTCAATATCTGCATCAAAATCATTAGCTATATCACTAAAAAAGTTATTTACAGAATCTACTTTTGTGTACTTGAAGTCTAAGCTTTTATTCTTAGACTCAGCTCTGAGATATTTCTGACTCATTTCAGTTAATCGTTTTAATCGATAAACACTATCTTTAATCTTTAAATGCTGGTCAGCCACATCCTGAGGGATCCCTTGTGGATCTCTAGTTAAATTCTCCATTTGCAAAACAAGACTTGTTACAGGAGTTCTAAACTCATGTGTTAATACTCTTAATGCCATTTTTCTGTTTTCGTTTTCATTATTGTCACTTCTAATTTTATTTAGAATCATCCACATAATAATGAAAAGAACTCCCAGCAACCCATAAAACAGTAAGCTTGAAAATTTACTAATAAATTTAGACATAGTTGTTGGAGAATACAACCAACACACCTTCCCCTCTCGATAAGAGCACTTCTCGCCAAGAACCCACTTTTTAACCTTATAGCGACTTGAATCTAAAAAAGCTTCCAAATGTGCTCTCTTATAAACTTTGTAAACCAAACCATAGGTGTTATTCCGTTTGTAGGTTCTCACTAAATACTTATCATTAGATAACAAAGCAGTTTCAGACTTTAGTAAATCAATTAAAGACCGTCTAGAAAAATCAGCCAACATTGAATAGTATCCATCGAGGCGTCCAATTTTACTGGAGATTTCTTTAAGTTCAGTGACATGAAACAATGGAATATTGTTTCTAATCCATTTTTCATTGGTAAAAATTGGCTTCCCTAGCTGGTAAGCTAAATAAGGGTAACTAAATCCATTACTATGCACGTAAGGTTCTCGTATAAAAAAATCATAGGGTAGCCTTGAGACCTCACCGCAAATATACTCATTCCAAATGAATTCTTTTTTGTTAAAGTATTTAATATCTTCAGAAGAGTAGCTCGGGTTACATTTAGGTTTCCCGGACTCGCCCCTCAGATTTAGTGAGGTATAGCTAGTTAGTGTGTATAAAGGGTTCAATAGCTTTATTTGTCCTGGTAAATAATATAGCGCCTTAAAATCTAAAACAGCTATGGGGGCCACTTGTTTTTCAAACTTCTTTTTCACCTGTACAATTTCATCAGAGCCCATAGGAATTTGTGACAAGTTATTTTTAACTGTCAGAGTGACATAGCCCA
>CALLBC010000146.1 GCA_938001965.1 uncultured Bdellovibrionales bacterium
TCCTGCCAGTGTAAAGTAAACTACCCTAACATGCACTTTCTTGCATACGGGATTGATTAAATTTGATCCCGCGTCGTCCAATCCGGACGCGTTACAAGTTAAAAACTTTTGTTTATCGCCCTAACATTCGCTGCGCTCATTACGGGCTAACTTGCTTAGCATAGGCTATTGCATAAATGGTACTACTAGGAACTTTAACTGGTCCCGCGCCGTCCAATGGGGACGGACGCGTTACAAGTTAAAAACTTTTGTTTATCGCCCTAACATTCGCTGCGCTCATTACGGGCTAAGGATAAAAATTGGCACCGCAACGTCCAATGGGGACGTTTCGTTACAAATTTTTTCTTTGTGTATATCGCCCTAACATTCGCTGCGCTCATTACGGGCTAACGGGCTAATGTAAAAACCATTAAATCTCTGGTGCCGTTATTGGGCACCGCTTTTGGCACCCCTATTTAAATGCCTTTATTTTTGATCTCAGCTGGCATAGTTCGTGTACTACTAATAGGTGTGAGGAGAGAAGAATTATGAAGACTATTAAACTTATATTAATCAGTTTATTATTTGCACCATTACTAACTAATTGTGGTGTTAATAAAAAAACAAAGGCAACTACACCAGTTCCGCCGGTTCCGCCAGTTATTACTGAGTTTTGCCAAAGCAACCCTAATGACCCATCTTGTACAACTGATGTGGCTGTTACTCAAAAAACTATGACTGGATATTTTGATATTACTGATCAAGCTGAATACGAAAAAATGCTTAAAGCTGTATTTGGTTTTTGTGATAGAACTTATATTACATACACTGGAGAAATTTTTAGTACTATTTTAACATCAGCAATTTCTTCAGCTGCAAATAGATGTAGTAAATGGAATGATCGTGGCGCTTTAAAAATGGCTTTTACTGGTGATGGCAGAGTAAACTTACAGGGATTTGCAATTAGTAATTACGGTGAATTTATACAAAATCAATATCAACAACTATTTTACATCCCATTTGCCGAGTTTATCTCAGCTAATAATGACCAAGATAAATATATCGATCTTGATCGTTACTCAAGAGGTGTAAGAACTGGTTTAGTACTGTACATACTTGGTGATATTCATAGTGACCGCTTTGAAGTTATCTTTGAGCACCATGGTAATGAAATGGCTAGAATTCGCATGTACCAAGATAATTTATACAACTAATTTAATTTATACTTTGAAACCTTAAAACGGAAAACCAATTGGTTTTCCGTTTTTTTATGCTTATGGCTCTACCATAAGCTACACTTACTATGAGTTTTCGCTTTTATTTTGCTCTACGTCTTGTAAGGGGTCATTTTTATCAGAGATTGCATAATTGCCCTCAACCCACTCACCTAAATCAATTAGATGACATTTTTCAGAACAAAAAGGTCTGTATTTGTTTTCTTTTGAATAGATTGTTTCTGTTTTACAAAGTGGGCATTTAACTTTCATTGGTAATTTAGTCCTTTATAGAGGGTGTTTTTGCTTATAATTTAAACTTTAACTAATGTAAAAAGCACTATCAGACTCTGTTTGCGCTGTCCAGTCCTAGCTTTTTCGCTCCCAGAAGTAAAAAAAACCATTATTTTTAATAAAAATAGTAATTTATAAAAAAAAAATATTGACCATTATTCAAACAAAGAGTTCAATTTACTTAAGAAGACAAACAATCAACTCATGTTTTTACAACGGGAGAATATTATGAATAAAGCTCAATTAATTGAGAAAATTGCTAATCACACTGATTCTACAAAAGCTCAAACTGAAAGGTACTTAGATGCTACTGTAGACATCATCCGTAAGTCTGTTAAAAAAGGTGACGAAGTAAAGTTAGTTGGCTTCGGTACTTTCACTAAAACTAAAAGAAAAGCTAGAATGGGTCGTAACCCACAAACTGGTAAAGCGATTAAAATTCCTGCTGCTTGGTACCCTAAGTTCCGTCCAGGTTCAGAGTTTAAATCTTTATTAAAAGGTAAGTAATTTCACTTACATTTTAAAAATAAAAAGCCAAGCTGTTAAAGCTTGGCTTTTTTTATGTACTCAAAGGGGATAGATATCTATTTTTTGCCCCAAATTGTCTTTAAGAATTTATCTCTACCGGATCCAGACCTATAAAATTTATATCTTATTGGATTTTTTTTATAATAATCCTGATGATACTCTTCAGCTCGATAAAAAGATTTAAAATTTAAAATTTCAGTAACAATTTTTTTCCCGTCAAACTTATTTAATTTTTTTAGTCTATCCAGTGAAAGTAGTATTTTTTTCTTTTCCTCATCATTTTGATAAAAAATAGCTGATCGATATTGTGGCCCCTTATCTACAAACTGACCATTTAACTGTGTTGGGTTAATTTGTCGCCAATAAATATCTAACAGCGTATCGTAACTCACTTTAGAAGTATCATACACAACCATGACAGCTTCTATGTGCTTGGTCGCACCTGAAGAGACTTCTTTGTAATTTGGGCTTACTTTATCGCCACCAGAGTATCCAGAGTCCACTTTTAATACTCCATTATGCTTTTCAAAAGGAGGCTCCATACACCAAAAACAACCCCCAGCAAAATAGGCGCGCTTAATATTTTTTACTGCTTGTTTAACACCGTCAAAGCTACTTACAAACTGACCATAACCTAAGCGTTTTAAATCTTTAACCGGTATAAATTTTAATGCCGCAGAATTTATACAATACCGTTTGCCTGTTGGCGCCGGCCCATCATTAAAAACATGGCCAAGATGAGAATTTGATATTTTACTACGAACCTCTGTTCGCTTAGAAAGTAACGAGTTATCTTCTTTATAAATGATATTATTTTTTACTAATGGCTTAGTAAAGCTTGGCCATCCAGTCCCCGATTTAAATTTATCTAAAGAACTAAATAAAGGTTCACCTTTAACTATATCAACATAGATCCCATGCTCTTTATTATCCCAATACTCATTTTTAAAGGGCTTTTCAGTGCCATCCTGTTGAGTTACTTTATATTGGATTGGTGTTAATCGTTTTTTTAGCTCAACATCAGTAAAATTCTTAGAAGTCTGTTGCGCAAAACTAACCTGGCCTACAAATAAAATAATATAAATTAAATATCTCATACCCCTATAATAATAAAACATTGAGAAATAAGATATTTAATAATGGTTAACATGCAGTTAAGTTTTTTAACCGGACAAACGTATTAAACTGAGA
>CALLBC010000147.1 GCA_938001965.1 uncultured Bdellovibrionales bacterium
ATTAAGTCTGGTTTTTTACATATTAAAACTATTTTAAGAACCACTCCCAAGCATGCTCTCGCCTTTTAGAAATATCGAAGTGATTACCATTAAACTCAGTATATTTAAATGGTACTTTTATCGCCTTAAGTATTTTATTTAATTTTCTTGCTCCATACTGCAGGTTAAATTGATCATATTTCCCCACATCTAAGTATATACCTTTTAATTTTTCTACCTTCTCTTTCCTATTGGATAAAAATTGAATTGGATCTTTCTTAAGCCACTCTTTCCATATTTTTTTGTCCAACTCTCCCGTAGATACATTAAAAGGAAATTTTGGCTCACCCCTTTTGTTATTGGAGTAACAATAAGCCATGGCTATAATATTAATAATTAAATGTGAGTCTCTTCTATTAAAAAAGCGCTCTTGCTTAATTTCCTTTTTAACTGCAGAAATACCACCCATTTTTTCTAATAATGGCAATCCTTTATATAGCTCCGGAAGTAAACTTAACTTAAAATCACAATCTGGCGCAATGGCTGCAACTTTCCCAAATAGCTGTGGGTACTTTGAACCCAGGTGTAAAGCACCATAGCCGCCACTTGAGCCACCAGTAATGCAAGTATCTTTTGCATTATCACTTATATTGTATTTAGTTTTAAACTCAGTAAATAGCTCTTTAACTATGTAACCTTCGTAATCTCCAACCAATGGACTGTTTATAAACTGGGAACCTCCCCAGTATGTCATTGCATCTACAAACAAAATAACACAATCATTAATTTTATTTTTCGCAAACCATGAATCCACAGTTTGTGGATAATTTTGTTGAAAGGGTTTGTATGAAAAGTATTTACTAGCCGTCCCCGTAAAACCCGCTAAAACAACCATACATTTATATTTTTTTTTAGCATTAAACCCTTTTGGCTTTAACACTAAATTATACTTCAAGGGCTTATCTTTTAGCTTATTATTTTTTAAGAATTTACTATTAATAATAAGAGTTTCAATATGAAAGCTTTTTAATGAGTAAGCATGAATATTATTTACAACTTCTGATTGCATTAAGATATCTTTCTTAAAACTTTAGGCTTACCAGGATTCAGCAATACTGACTCATCTTTATCAAAGTCGTAGTAATGCACTCTGTTTCTGCCATTTTCTTTAGCGTCATACAAAGCTTTATCTGCATGCCTCACAAATGTTTTAGCATCCATACCTTTAATACTCTTGCCAAGCACAGCAAACCCAATACTTGTGGTTAATTGAATTTGATAATCATTTGATTTAAACACATTATTTTCAATTTTACTTCTCAACCTTTCCGTAAATGATTTTGCACCAACGGCATCAGTTTCAGTTAAAACAATTAAGAATTCATCACCACCATACCTAGCAGCAAAATCAATTTTTCGAATATTCTTTTTAATAATAGATCCCACTTCAGACAAAACAAAACTTCCGAATAAATGATCATGATTGTCATTTACTGTTTTAAAGTGATCCATATCCATCATAATCACACACAGACCACGCTCATACCTGCTTGCTCTCTCAATTTCATAATCAAGCTTGCCATATAAAGACCTCATATTGAATAACCCAGTAAGGTCATCAATATCCACAAGCTCTTTTAATTTTGCATTTGCTGCTTTTAATTCATCATGTAATTTTTTAATCCTTAATTGAGAACGAACTCTAGCCAAAAGCTCGCCTGTATCAAATGGTTTACAAATATAATCATCGGCACTGGCATCTAAACCACGAATTACATCTTCAGTATTTGATTGCCCTGACACAAAAATTGTAGCTACATATTCGTTATTTGCTCTTAAATATTTCAGAGTATCTAAGCCGTTTAAACCTGGCATATTAATATCCAATAAAACTAAGTGCGGCTGATAATGATTTATTTTACTAATGGCTTCTCGTCCTGAGCTCGCTGACTCAACAACATAACCTTCCCACTCCAATGCTTTAGATACAATCTTCACACTTTCTGGATCATCATCAACAACTAATACTCTCTGACCATAATTTTCTAACTTTGTAACCATAGGCTTAATATTATTACGATTTATTGCATTGGTAAAATTATTTAAACCATTCAAGTCCATGTACTAGGTAAATTAATCCACACCTTCTTTAGTGTGAACCATTAATGTTTCAATTATAGATATAAGTATTAAATAAATCTAAGACTAGACTATAGATGTAAGCTTACTGCTTATCATCTACCTGCCCACTTTAAAGCCCTTTCTAATTCTTTTAAGTTATTTTTAGAGCAGCCAATAGCTTTTTTAATATACTTCTGACGCTTTTCCTTATTGAAAATTGGAAGTTCCTCTTTGTGAATTAAATTATATAAACTCAATAATTTTTCTTGAGCTAAGTGATCTTGATGTATTTGGTACACCATTAATTTACTCGGGAAAGACAAAACATACCCAGTAAGATTATAATTAGCAGCTGTATAACAAAGTATTTTTTTATCATTTAGTAATTGCTCTTGTGAATCTAACTTATATTTTATGCTTACTTCCAACTCCTTACCTGGTTTAATGGCAACAACATATAAGCCTTTTTTCTCTCTAATTTTTTTATTATTTACAAATACTCGTGGCTCTAAAGTAATTGTTTGTTGTGAACGCCAAATCTGAAGTCTTTTGGTGTACTTTCTGATTAAGGGATATTGTAATGTTATTCTTGAGTTTAAAGTTTTTTTGTCAAATGCTATTTTTATTTCTTGTTTTGAAATATTCTTAACTTTTAAACTAAAACCTTCATTGGTGACTCCATAATTAATAATTTTATGAGCTTCTGGTTTTGAAAAACTCAACTCAGAATTTATAACTTTTCTTTTAAAAATAAAGTCTATTGATTGATGAATTTTTTGTTTATTAACAAATATTACAAAACACTTATTCACTGGATTCTCCCAAAGGGGGTCAGACAGTTGATCACTCAAATTAGTTAGCTTTCCTAATTTTTTCATAAAATTATTACAAACTAAACTATAGCCCCCCTCTTCATCTACTGGATTAATTACTAATTGATCAACAAACAGTACATCCATTTTTTTTACACCTGCAGGTTTACCATTTATATCTGTTTTTTTTATTTCTAGTGACTTTATTTTTCTAAATAACTCTCCAGACGCAAACTTTAGCTTATTTGAACTAAATTGGTGGATATCACCAGATTTATTTTTAGCCTCAAAGCTAAAAATGCAATTCCAATCCTCACCCCTTTTTTCTTCCGAATATAACTGATATGGAATTATCTCTTTAAAAGTAGTCTCTGTTTTTAGAGTCATTGAAAATTTATGAATTGTGTTATTGCACGTGGACGTTATCTGCAAATTAATGTTCTCGTTTTCATATTTACTATTAAACACTAACTTATCATCAACACTTAAGGTCTCACTATCAAACGAGTTATACTGAGTTAGGGGAAAAACCTCTTCTTGTGAAATTATTTGTGGCTCTTCAAGCCCCCACTCTCCTGAGCTAGAATCTTCACTGCCACAGCCTATATTTATTATTGAACAAATAAGAAGTAGAGTTGCTATTATATGCTTCATATGACCACCTTTGTTTAGTTAAATACCCATTAAAGTGCAATTGGCCGGCTACTTCATATTGAGAGGCACGATCTTGCACATGAATTTCTACCGAGTTTTTGTACGAACTTCGAATATTACAAGCCTATAGAACAACTTATTTGTAAACTCTATATATTAAGATCCACCCCAAAAGGAGAACTGGCTTTATATATGATATTTAGTCTAGGGTCTGTTGATAGTTCCTCTAGTGACTTAAGTGCCTATCCAAGCCTAGCATCTTCACTAAGTTTAAATATTGAATCCTCAATGTGGCTTTGCCATACTTACGGTTCAGTTTTTAACCTTAACTCGAATCTAAACCAATCTAGCCGCCCAACTAACTAGACGAACTATCAACAAACCCTGATTTTTGGCTTTTAAGATTGATCTTAATTGCTAAATTTACTAATAAGACTGTATATTTATACACCTACTAACTTCATTAATTCTAGAGGACAAAATGGCCTATCAACATAGTGAAATTGAAAAAAAATGGCAAAAAGTATGGGCGGAAGCTAAGTGCTACGAGGCCGAAGAGGCCTCAGATAAACCCAAGTATTATGCTCTAAGTATGTTCCCATACCCATCAGGAGCAGGACTTCATGTGGGTCACTTAGCCTCTTACACACCCACCGATATAGTTGCTCGATATAAAAGAGCAAAAGGCTTTAATGTTTTACACCCAATGGGATACGATGCCTTTGGTTTACCTGCCGAGCAATACGCCATCAAGACAGGGGTGAATCCTGAAACCACAACTAATAAAACTATTGCAGGCTTTAGATCCCTTTTGCAAGGCTTTGGCTATAGCTATGATTGGAGCCGTGAAATTTCAACTTGCGATCCTAAGTTTTACAAGTGGACCCAAAAAATATTTTTAACATTATTTGAAAAGGGATTAGCTTACCAAAAAGAAGCTCCTGTTAATTGGTGCCCAGCTTTAAAAACAGTTTTAGCAAATGACGAAATTATTGATGGCAAAAGTGAACGTGGTGGACACCCCGTTGTACGTAAACCAATGAAGCAATGGATGTTAAAAATAACAGATTACGCCGAAAGACTTTTAGCAGACTTAGACAAGGTCAACTGGCCACACAAAACTAAAGAAGGTCAAAAAAACTGGATTGGCAAAAGTGTTGGAGCTAAAATTAATTTTCAAGTTGATGGTCACTCGGATACAATAACTGTGTTTACTACACGACCCGACACTTTATTCGGCGCCACCTTTATGGTTCTTGCTCCAGAGCATCCATTAGTAAAAAAAATAACTACAGATGAACAACGAGATAAAGTTAATCAGTATAAAACTGAATCTGCCAAAAAAAGTGAAATTGATCGTAAGGCTTACGTTGATAAAACTGGGGTTTTCACCGGTGCATATACCACTCACCCATTCACCAATGAAAAAATTCCTATATGGATTTCAGATTATGTATTAATGGATTATGGAACTGGAGCTATTATGGCCGTTCCAGCACATGATACACGTGATTTTGATTTCGCTACTTTTTTTGACATACAAATAAAGCAAGTTATTGATTCTGGATCAGACTCAATCCCTTATGAAGGTGATGGGAAATTAATAAACTCTGACTTTTTAAATGGCTTAAGCAAAGACGAAGCCATAGAAAAAATGATTACTGAACTTGAAAATAAAAATATTGGTGAAAAAGAAATTCAATATAAACTTCGTGATTGGCTTTTTAGTCGCCAAAGATATTGGGGCGAGCCTTTCCCAATTATTCATGGTGAAAACGGAAACAATATTCCGGTAAAATTTGATGAGCTGCCGGTCACCTTGCCAGAAGTGGCTGACTATGAACCTTCTGATGCTGGTGAACCACCACTAGCTCGTGTGGATAGCTTTCTTAATTATGATGGGCCCTCTGGAAAAGGAAAAAGAAATACTGACACCATGCCAGGAAGTGCTGGTTCATCTTGGTACTTTTTAAGGTATATCGATCCTCATAATGATAATGCCCCTTTTAGTAATGAGGCACAAAAGTATTGGATGCCAGTAGACCTCTATGTTGGTGGCCCTGAGCACACTGTGGGTCACTTACTTTATGCCCGCTTTTGGCAAAAAGTATTATTTGATGCTGGCCTTGTAGACTCTGACGAACCCTTTCAACAGCTGGCCCACCAAGGGATTGTTATGGGGCCTGACGGTCAAAAAATGTCTAAGCGATATGGTAATGTCATCAACCCTAATGACTTAAAAGAAAGCCATGGAGTTGATGCCTCAAGAGTTTACATAATGTTTATGGGGCCTTTTGAAAAAGACAAACCTTGGGACATTAAAGGTATTGATGGCTCTCGACGCTTCCTAGAAAGAATTTGGCGTTTAGTTTTTAACGAAGATCAGGAGTGCATCGCTGAAACTTGCGATATTCCAGATAGCCTTAACAAGCTTTTACACAAAACTATAAAAAAAGTGGGCGAAGACATTGAAAAACTTAGCTTCAATACAGCTATTAGCTCCATGATGATCTTAGTTAATGAAGTATATAAACTAAATATTAAGCCCAAGTCTTTACTTAAAACTTTAAGCCAACTACTTATGCCATTTGCTCCACATTTAAGTGAGGAGTTTTGGCAAGCCCTCGGTGGCGAAGGCCTTGCCGCAACAGCCACATGGCCAAGTTTTGACGCTAGCTTAGTGGTAGATGACACTGCAACTATTGGCGTACAAGTGAGTGGAAAAATGCGTGGAAAACTAGAACTTTCTGTTGATTGTTCTGAAGAGGATGCTGTTAAAAAGGCAAAAGAAATTGCCTCTGTTAGAAATGCCATTGAAGGGAAAAATATTGTTAAAATTATTTATCGACCTGGAAAAATATTAAATATTATTGCTAAGTAGTGAGTTGAATTATGAGTTGGGATTATAATAAAAGTGCAGAGTTATATGGGATTAATCAATGGGGAAAAGACTATTTTAAAATTAATGAAAGTGGTAATGTTGATATCAACCCTGAAAAATCTAAATGTTTAGACTTATACAAGCTTACACAAGATTTAATTGAACGAGGCATTCGCTCCCCTTTACTAATTAGATTTCCTGACATTGTAAAAAAACGAGTAGAGTTACTTGCAAACTGTTTTAAAAATGCAATGGAAGAAAGTAAATACCAAGGTGGATTTTCAGGCGTCTATCCAATTAAAGTTAACCAACAAAAACACCTCGTTGACGAAATAATTAACTTTGGCGCTGGCCATAAATTAGGCTTAGAGTGCGGAAGCAAGCCTGAGTTATTAATTGCCCTTTCTGTAATGAAAACGCCTGAGGCTTTAATTATTTGCAATGGTTTTAAAGATATTGAGTACGTAGAGACAGCCTTACTCTCACAAAAACTAGGCCGCAACACCATTATTGTTGTGGATAGAATTGTGGAACTTGATATTATTTTGTCCGCAGCTAAAAGGTTAAAAATAAAACCTCATATTGGCTTTAGATGTAAGTTAAGCACTAAAGGTGGGGGTAAATGGGTTGAGTCTTCTGGCTCCAAATCTAAGTTTGGTCTAACTCCTACTGAAATAGTATTGGGTGTAAATAAATTAAAAAGCTTGAATATGCTTGATTGCTTGGAATTGTTACATTTTCACATAGGTTCACAAATTCCTTCTATTCAATTTATTAAATCCTCAATGAAAGAAGGCGCACAATTTTACAGTGAGCTCTGCAGAATGGGCGCTCCCCTTAAGTATTTAGATGTTGGTGGCGGACTTGGTGTTGATTATGACGGCTCAGGAAGTAGTGATAGCTCCATGAATTATGATGCCCAAGAATACGCCAATGATGTTGTTAATATTATTCAATCCATTTGTGATGAGAAAGAGATACCACATCCAAAAATAATTACTGAGTCAGGACGGTCACTGGTTGCCCATAGTTCTGTTTTAATTTTTGATGTTCTTGGAAAGCAGCAAGTGGCAAAAGACAAGCTCCACTTTACTGTTAATAAAGACGACAATAAAATTGTACAAGAAATGTATGAGATTTATTCAGACATAAATAGTGAAAATTTTAACGAGTTTTATAATGATTTAATTGAAAAAAAGCGCGACAGCCTGCAAATGTTCACTTACGGCGTATTAAACCTTGAGGAACGTGCAAAAGTTGAAGATCTTTATTGGTCGACTATGACAAAAGTTTATAAGTTATCCAAGGGTCAAGATAATGACTTACATTGGGAAATTGAAAAAACCTTATCTGATACTTACTTCTGTAACTTTAGTATTTTTCAATCTCTTCCGGACTCATGGGCAATTGGCCAACACTTTCCTGTTATGCCCATACATAGGCTCAATGAAAAACCAAACAGTCAGGCCATCATTGCTGATTTAACCTGTGATTCAGACGGAAAAATAGATGTATTTTATGATTCTGAAACATCTGACGTGCAAAACTACTTAAATGTACACGACATTAAAGAAAACGACCCCTATTACATGGGAGCTTTTTTAACCGGCGCCTATCAAGAAATATTAGGTGATTTACATAATTTGTTTGGTGATACCGATGCCGTTCATATCTCTATTACAGATAATGGATACACCGTTGACCATGTTGTGGAAGGCGACAGCGTAGAAGAGGTTCTTAGTTATTTAGAATACAGTAAGTCAGAGCTCATTGAAAA
>CALLBC010000148.1 GCA_938001965.1 uncultured Bdellovibrionales bacterium
TTTAAGGAGAGGGTCCTTGGTTCGAGCCCAAGACGAGTCACCACTTTTTTTATGAAACACCTAAAGTTCCCTTCGTCTAGTGGCCTAGGACAACGCCCTTTCACGGCGTAGACACGGGTTCGACTCCCGTAGGGAACGCCATTAAGTGCCAGTACATTTTTTGCATTTTATCTCTTATTTATTTTGATCTTAGGTAGATTTATACTACAGAAGGTTTTTTTCTAAATAGTGCTCTCGATTATTTCTTTGAGCCAACTTAAACTCAGTTTTCTTTAGTGCTTTATTTACAGCACCCCAGTTTTTATCAGTCGGCCTTGAATTAAGCCAATTCAGACAACTATCAATGCCCATATCCAAAATAGTATTTTCTTGTATTGGTATAATTGATTTCTCCAATCCAATAACAGACCTTAGGGTTGAAAATTTATAAGCTAGAACGTCATTGGCCATTTGAGCTTGAACAGGATTAAGGTAAACATATTTATAGGCATGCAAATAATAGTTAGGAGAAGATATTATTGACCGAAAAAATCGTCCTCCCCAGAGTTGATTGATTCGGTTGGCCTCTTTGTTTATTGAGAGAGTAAGACTTTGCCCAAACCACTTCATACCTGCACTTAAATTACAGTCTGGTGTATCTAGAATCATATGATAGTGGTTGTTCATTAAAACAAAATTATGAATCCTGAAGTTGAATCCGTAGTGGAGCATGTACAAATGATTCTCAAATAACTCCCATACAACTTCCATTGGCAAACAAAACCACTGTTTATTGATGCATCGATTAGTTACATGATACGGGAAATCGCTCTGTTCAAAATATTTTTTTCGGGCCATAAAATAAAACTTTGCAACAGCTATGACTTAGCTTAAGTAAGTGTAAATCTACTTTTGCAAGATAAGTATCCGGACTAGAGATTGTATGTGCAAAAAATGTACTGGTACCTACTTAAAAAAAATACTATTCCTAAAATTTTAGAAGCAAATTCTGAGCAATGGCTTAAGGACTATCTTTCTGACGTTAAAAATAAAACTAAAAAATACCGTTACAGACACCCTCACATTAAAGAAACACTAAAAAATGAGACGTCAGAAAAATGCATCTATTGCGAATCAAAAATTGGACATAACACACCTGGAGATATTGAACATAAGTATCCAGTAAGTAAATATCCCGAGTTAATATTTACCTGGAAAAACCTCACTATTGCATGTACAGAATGTAACCGAAGAAAAAATGATTTTATTGAAAAAGATGGACATAGCTTTATTGATCCGTACTCAGACAGCCCTGAAGTACTTATTTTGCACCGTGGCCCATTTGTTACCTGGCCAGTTGGAAATAAGAAAGCTGAAATTACAGTCAAAATTTTAGAACTCGACTCAAACAATCGAATCGAGTTAATTAAAAGGAAAATTCAGTGGTTACAATTGATTGACCAAATTCTAGAGCGCTTTAACTCAGAGAATGACCCAGTTTTAAAAGAGGTACTGAAAATAGACTTAATAAACCATACAAAGATAAATGCTGAATATTCATCAATGACAGCTACCTACTTAAAAACAAAAGGCTTTCCCCTATCTTAATTAGCTCAAATAAATAACTAGCAAAACTTATTTCGCAATCTCAAAATTAGTAATTGCTTTCAAAATCTAATTGAGTAGTATTATATCTACTTAAATAAAGAGACAGCTTACATGAAAACTATAACCATATTTTTAGTAATACTACTTTCTATTTCATCCTTTGCAACACCTGATAATGTTGAATCAACATGTGAAAACTTCGACCAACCACTTAATGGTGGCTATTGTATCCATAAACCAAAAACAAACTCATCAAACGATATTGTCTACTATCTACATGGCGGAGGTGGAAGCGAGTTTACTTGGCAAGAGAATTGGTACTACACATCACAAATAAGAACTGAATGGAATAAAAAAGGTGTACAAGTTCCAACAGTTGTTTCAATCTCATTTGGAGAGTCTTGGTTATTAGCTAAACAAAATGAAAGCCCATATAGTGGTCTATTTGAAGTCTTTACCTCCAAAGTCATTCCCATGATTGAACAAAGCCTTGGAGGGCTCAAAGGTCGCCGAATCGTTTTTGGCGAATCAATGGGAGGCTTTAATTCAATTCAACTCTCTTTAAAAACAGCCCTATTTGATAAAGCTGGAATCCTTTGCTCACCTATGGCTGAATTATCACCTTTTGGAACAAAACAAGAAGTTCAAAGACACATCGAAAAGTCCAGTGCATGGCAATATTATAAAAGCCATGACCCCAATGCAGTAATCAACAGTGTTGATAGTATTATTCAGCTTACTAAAGCCTTTTATCCCACCAAAGAAGCCTGGAGTTCTTCCGATCCCATGAAGCTAGCAATAAACTCAACTTCACTATCTACAGAAATGTATGTGGCTGTTGGGTTTTATGATCGCTTTGCCGCCTATGAAGGAAATGAAATTTTTGTGGGCTATCTAATGAGTAATGGATTTAAAGTTGACTGGCGTCCACAATGGGGCGGCCATTGTGCCGTTGATATTCCATCTCTGGCAACATTTCTAGTAAACTAGATATGAGCTACAATAATTATAGAGCTAGATACAACAAACTTCTGAGTAGCTACGGAATTTTAGCTACTCATCAGCCAGATAGTGGTAAATGAGCAGTTATAAACTCCTCCACTAGAGGACGCCATTAAGTGCCAGTATATTTTTGCATTTTATGTCTTAATTACTCTCACCTTAGATATGTTTACACTAAAGAAGGTTCTTTCCTAAGTTGTGTTCACAATTAGGTAGCACCTCACCAGCTTGTAACTATTTAAGATTATCACTCAACAAAAGCTCCCGTACTTTTTGATATTCTTTTTGACGCACATGATCCTTCTCAGTTGGGTTAGGGATTCTTGATAGGTCCATGTTCTCAGAGTTATCAGCCAATTTAACCACTCTCGCAATGGGGTTTACAGCTGCACGAAGCGCTGCTTCCATACGCGACTCCTTTGGCAGCTTTGTTAAGGCCCTAATAGCATCAATGATATGCACTGAGAAGCCTTCTGAGATAAGCATTTCAAAAGTTACAGGCGTATCTTCAACCACATCATGAAGTACAGCTACAATACGCTCATCATAACTTTAAGTGGATGCATAATATAGTTTTCACCAGCCTTATCTTTTTGACCAGCATGAAATTCGGCAGCAATTGCAATTGCTCTTTCTAATGTAGACATAGTACTCCTAATTACTAAAAAAAATATAAGCTAAACAAAGAACTGCAGAAAGCTCATTGTTTAGCTATCATACTTTTGTGATATTTATTAAATGATTAATTTATAATTGTACATACAGGAAGAGCTTTAATTCTACTTTCTTGTGCTTTGGTTGCTAAGTATTCTGTCATCTCCTCTACTACACCATCAATATCAGCAGTTAAAATTAATGCTTTTTCCGTCCTCCTGAACTCAACTTCAGTAATTACTGCTTCTCCACCTTCCATATGAAGCTCCTCCCCGTTACAGTTATAAATTAAATTTCCATAACTCTCGCTTTTAACATTAATTTTATTACCATTAACTTCATAGCTCGCTTTATCAATAACTACTGCTCCGTTATGAACTGAGTAAGTTGTAATAACATTACCCTCAATTACAAGTAATTCTTCTGGCGAATAATCACCTCCACCATAATCTTCAGCACCACTATAATATGCACCTTCAACACTATACACTTCAGCAGACTCAGTGCTTTTTTTAGAACTCTTTGGTTCAGATTTCTCTTCAGTAACAACAGGGCTAGGCTTTGAGTCCTTTGAACTTGTATTTTTATCGCTTGAACAAGCCGTAAAAAACAGACCCATTGCAACTATAATTATAACTCTCTTAAACATATATACTTCTCCTTTTTAATTAGCTTCCGCTAAATTAGTTATTGTCAAAAAGTACATGTGCAAGTCAGTGCCCAGTTTTTTCAGGCTCTACTAGCCGTAATTTCAATTACAGAACCAAATTTTCTTTATTGTAGGATTTTAATCTTGAATGAGAGACTCCCTAAATGATTTAAGCTTAGCTAAGGAGTCAACTTTTGGTACCAATGCTTAATAAAGTAGAAAGCTTTAATGCTACTTATTGCTTATACAAAAATACCATTTGTACATTAAATTAAATGAGGCTAGCGTGTTAGCTCATTAAATTACAACAACCAGGGAGCACTAATGAAGTTTCTAATTATATTAAGTTTAGTTTTAACGGTCTTGCCGGTTCAAGCTGAAAGCAGGGTACAAGATACTAATACTGAGCCAGCCGCACCCACAGCTATTGTAACTCCTGCTGTTAAAAAGTTTCGTTTTGGCGGCTTTCTTGATTTAGGCATAGAAATTGTTAATACCGATGATCAAGAGCTTGGTGATTACTCTGGAGCTAGAGTTGCTGTAGGCCCCCTTGCCTATTTAATGCTTAATGATAAATGGCTGTTACGTGCACGAGCTGGCTATAAAAAAATGAACTTAAATTCTGATTTTGGTTTTGTATTACTCGACTTTAAAGAGTTTGAAGTGGACAACAGTTATTTAACACTTTCATTTGGTGGGCAGATTCAGTTTACAAGGCGCTTTGCCATGTCCCTTGATTACTCTGCTAATTTTGATGCTGGTAGCTTCTCTTGTGAAGATATTAGCTTTTCTCCAATTCCAGCAGACGAAAAGGCTTACTGTGATCTCTTTGAAAATGATTTAAACTCTTTTGTCCACTACTTAAAACTGGGACTTTCCTTTCAAACGGCTAAATGGCTATTCTTAGAGCCTTATATAGAGGTTTCATTAAACAAATTAGGTGATGAGTATTTTAAAAACAGTACTAGTACGGGGCTAAACTTAGCATTTGCATTTTAAATTATCTTAAGACGACTTACACTGGAGTTTTATACTCCAGTGGATTTTTTATAATAAAAGCCTATAACATTTTTAATATTATCTAAGGTGAGAGCTCTAATTTCTTTCCCAGTAATCCTTCTATAATTACCAGTTTTAAAGTTCCAACTATGTTTGGCAAAAATTTTATTTAATTGAATACTTTTATTTAAAACCTTTTCCTGTAATGAGCCTGGCAAACCACACTCAAGCTTTGCTTCAAGTGCGTTACCAATCAACATTAATAAGGTTTTAGTTTTGTTGTCTTCAGAATTTTTTGGCACAAGGTTAACAACCTCCAACTTATTTTGATTTCCATTGGCTGATATTAAATTTGTAATAGCATCATTCACCTGATCTATAGACACCAAGTTAATATGATTATCTTCAACAAGGTCCACCCTAATATTAGACTTTTTAAATTTTTTAACAGCCCTAAAAAAGCCAGATAAAAACATATAAAAGCCAAAAGGCTTAGACTGGGCCCATCCATCAAGACGGCTACCAATTACTATTGAAGGCCTTAAAATAGTTAATGGCAATTTACTTACTTTAGACACCTCAGACAAACTAACTTCCGTGGCCCACTTAGAACTTTGGTATGAATTTGTTTGTACTTCTGTGGTTAATATTTTTTCTTCAATAGGAAAATCCACAGGACCAGAAGAGTAAGCTGTAGATACATAATAAAATCGCTTACAGTCACTAAAATACTTAGCAATATTCTTATAAAAGTTGAGAGTAAAAACTTTATTGGATTTTATGGATTGTTGAAATAATTTAAAACTATAAGACATCTCTGCAGCAGCATGAACTACGGAATGGATATTATTTGTTAGTGATATCTCTTCTAAAGTTCTGGCCAGAGAAGCTGCATTTTTATCGTCGTAGTGATAAACCTTTAAAGAGTCACCCAACCGAGGCTCCTTCAAATGAAGCCCTTTAGCAGCAGTACGCACAGAATTAAGCGTTCTCTGCCCATCATTATCATTACGGCTCAAAGCTAACACAGAATGGCCCTGATCAATAAGCTGAGCCGCTATTGACCCGCCAACAAAACCTGTTCCACCTGTAACTAAAAATGACTGCTTTTCCACAAAATACACAGTGCAACAAAGCCACATAGCTGTCAATCTATACCCTAGCAAATGAGCCTCTGGCGGGGGAATTCTAAACTTTATATACCATTATTCTAGCCTTCTAGCTCATTGGACTAGGGTGTGTTGACGTTTCACCTAGTTAGTTAAAAGACTAGATTGGTTTAGATTTGAGTTGAGGTTAAAATTTTAATCGGAGGTGTGGCAAAGCCACAGTTAGGATTAAACATTTTAACTCGACGAAGAAGATAAGCCTAGATAGGCTTTTAAATGACTAGGTGAAACGCCAACACACCCTAAAGTAAAAACCGTAAGCCTCGCTAGATAGCTGCTTATATTTCAAACAAGTTCCATAAAAATTTCTGGCCTTTTTTTTAGCCTAGGTGCTAACATACGAATATGAGATTATTAATTTTAGCCACCATCTTGACCTTTAGCATTAACAGTTACTCCTGGGAAAGCATGCCCAATCACTTTGAGGATGTTAAAAAAACTATTCCAAGCATAGAGGTGGATATAAGGTATGCCACTCAATACAACTTCACCGGCAGCCCTGTTATTGGCTACACTAGCAACACCTGTTATTTACAAAAAAAAGTCATTCAAAAGCTTAAAATGGTTCAGAGTGATTTATTAAAAAGCAATCTTTCACTAAAGCTATATGACTGCTATAGGCCCCAAGCTTCAGTGGACTCATTTTTAGACTGGTCCAACGCCAACCAAAAAGCCACTCATAAATTAGCTTTTCACCCAAATATAAATAAAAATATGCTTTTTAAAAATAATTACCTGGCAAAAAACTCAAAGCATAGCAAAGGCATTGCTATCGACCTTACTATCGTTAAAACCAAAGATATCCCTAGTATTTTATTTTTAGATGGAAAACAAAAAGACTGCACAAAAACATCAAAGTGGCCTAAAGGTGAAAATACAATTGAGATGGGCACCACCTATGATTGCCTTGATACATTATCTAACACAGAGTCGCCATATGTTTCTGCCACCGCATTAGCTAACCGCAAACTACTTAAAAAATATATGACTCGACATGGGTTTAAAAATTACTCTAAAGAGTGGTGGCACTATACACTGCCAGCAGCCAACACCAATAAATACTATAACTTCGAAATTAAATAGACTTTTCAATGGTTACACATTTGGATAAAAAGTGTTTTGAGGTTTTGGCAGTTCTCACTTGAAACACATCTTCAACAATGTCTTCCATCGGATTTTTAATATAGTTTTTATAAAATGGTTCGTGGAAAGATTTGGGAAATTCATTAAGCGCCCAATTTAACTCACTGGTATCGTCTAACTGCAACGAGTCTACTAAACCAAAAAAGCCACCATTCCTCAATACTCGCTTTGACTCACTTATTAGTTCCTTTCTTATTTGAAGTGGAAGCTCATGAAACAAAAATACAGAAACAACGGCATCAAATGCTTCATCCTTAAAATCTAAATCTTCACCCTTGCCCAAATGAAAGTTAATATTATCAAAATCACTTAGGTTCTCCTGCGCTTTTTTTAAATAGGGAGCACTTAAATCCACTGCAGTAATATTTGCCCCAGGGAAAGTTTTAGCTAAAAATTGCGTAAATGAACCTGCCCCACAACCTAATTCTAATATTTTAAAGTCTTTTTTCCCTTTGAAAAAGCTATCTAATGGCTTAAGTAAAGACCTCCTCATAGCATCAGTGGACCCACTAAATAGCATATCCACTTGA
The DNA here is from genome assembly GCA_938001965.1 of uncultured Bdellovibrionales bacterium. Lineage (GTDB taxonomy): Bacteria > Bdellovibrionota > Bdellovibrionia > Bdellovibrionales > UBA1609 > JAHDIR01. The sequence continues at coordinate 7,734 of CALLBC010000148.1, forward strand.
TGGTCGTAAATTTCAGCTGAAGTTTCACTTAAATAACCATCGGTTTGATTATGGAAATTTCTTTTATAGTAACTTGGTAAATCACCAAGAAGCTTAGTGGCTTTTTTGCTAAATTCTTTATTTTTATTTCTTGAACGACGATAGGAAACAAAAAAAGCATCTTTCCAAATTTTAGCCACTCTCTTTAAATGCTTAAGTGGTTTTTCCATTGTTAATACTGATTGTGGATATATTCCTTCAGTAATATTTTTGGCATCACTTTCTAAAAGTTTACTCAATTCCTCAAAAGATTTCTTCTTAAACTCTTCTGGGACCTCAGCAGTACTGTTCTTATCAAAAATTTTTCTAATATAAGGAAGTGGCTTAGACTCCATAAAAAAAAGAGCCGATCGACTCAATGAGTAACCAAAAATTAATTTTTCTGATATTTTTTTCTTAACATCTTCTACCTGATTCAAAATACCCTCCGCCTGATCATGAAAAAGAATATAACATATTGCTTACTTCCAAAAAACTATTTAAAGTCAAAATATGAACAAAAACCTTATAAATATAGCCATTTTACAGCTTGGATGGTGGACAATTACCCTCACCCACTTAGAGCCATACATATACATATTAGTAGTGGGCATCCTGCTTCTAGCTCATCTTAAAATTTGCACTAATAATATTAAAAAGGAAACTCTTTTCATATTTATATCAACCATAATTGGTTGCTTTGCAGATTGGGTCGCCATCAAACTTAATCTTTATAATCCTGTAAACTCTTATACTATTTTTCCCCTTTGGCTAATTTGTTATTGGTTAGTTTTTTCCACAAGTTTTTCACTCTCTTTATCCTGGCTAAAAAATCGCTGGCTACTAATTTCAGTTTTAGGATTTATTATGGCACCATTAACCTATTTTGCAGGTGAAAAATTTGATCTTCTTTTATTTAATAAAGAGCTTGGTTTTAAAGCCTATCTTTTCTATGGCTTAGTTTGGTTCATAGCCTACCCAATTTTATTTAAAGTTCATCAAACTATATATAAAAAGTAATAGGCCTTTCAAAAATTTGAAAAGCTCAACAAAAGTTGAGTTCTCTTGTTTGTACAGCAGTTATAGTCACCATACAAAGTCTAGATACTTAAGCGTAAATACATAATTTTACATAAAGCTCACCTTAAATTAATTTTTTGGCCTAATAATACGTGTATATATAATGCTAAACTATTAACTCAATTAATTATGATAAAATACTTATTAATACTCACTTTATTCTTTTTCTCTTTTAATGTTTTTTCCGCAGATAACAGCAAAAGAATTAGCAACATTCAAAACTTATTATCAAAAAGCATTGATGAGAGTTTATTTTCTGTCAAAAAAGATCGTTCAAAACCTAACCTCCTTAGAATAGAGTTGGATCAAAGCTTAAACGAAGAATACAAAAACAGCCTCCACTTGTGGCTAGTTGATGCTTCAAAAACAAACCCAAATTTAAAAAATATTTTTCTCACCAGAAAACCTAGCGCTCCAATATTTACACGAGCAAATATTTTAAATGGGTCAATTACAATTTTTTTATTGTTATCTTTCTTACTTATTGTTTTAAAACAATTAAGTAACAGAAGGTCACTTAACTCTAATGATAATTATGAAGAAATTTTAACAAAAAAAATTGAACAGAAAGTTGAAAGCATTATTAGTAAACCAAGTCGAACTATAGACTACCTATAGTTCAAATCCTAGGTACATTCCGAATATATTATTAAATAAACTTTGCGTGCCTTTTACAGCTTCAAAGCTGTTATCTAAGCTATAATCTAAATTAAAATACTGGCTATTTAAGAACAAACCCATATGAAAATTACGATGTAACTGGTAGTTAGCTGCAAAATAAAAATCAATTAACATTCCACTATCTAGAGAGTATGTATTTTTATTAGCCTTAGAAGACACTGGATGCTGATAACGTAAGAATATATCTGTTCTCAAATCTTTTGAAAACTTAGTTCTATTTCCCAACCCAAGGCTAAGGTTAATTAGAGTGTTTTCCAGTATAAATAACTCAGAACTTGAAGGAAATACTTCTAGTAGTGGCAATTTATGTTGGTGCAGTCCATACCTCAGGTACCAGTTAGATCTAATACTTTTATCAACCTTTCCATCTCCTAAAAGGTAAGCTACCTCTAAGGAATACGAGGTCCAAGTGTACTCCTCATTTAAATTGGCACTTGTGTCCACTAGGTTTCCTGGAGACTGAAAGCCTGAGGCGATGATTGCAGCCTTATCAGAAAGAAAAAATCCAGCCTCGCCTCTAAAGTTTGGGCTTTTAACTGCATCATAAGTTAAGTTAGCGGTATCAATAATTTGCTGCTCATATGAAGTTAAGTTTAAACCCCTCCCCATATTAACCCAAAACTTTGACCACAATGTATAATCATTATCCTGCACAGAAGCTGGAACCCTCGATAAAATTTCCTTTTCAACTTGCTTTTTATGCCCCTCTTGAACCTGATCTATTATTGGCTTGGCCGAAACATAATTTAAATTAAATTCGTGAGTATGATCTACCTTCTCAAGCTCTCCTTTAAAGCCAGGAAAATTAGTTTCATAATTTGAAACCTCCTGATCACCGTCAGGCGCTATAACATGTAAGTTCCTAATTTTAGAAAATCCAGTTAAGCGATTATTTTTCTTATCAATCGCAACGACCTTCCACTTATAACGGGCATTGGGGTATATCATTATATGTTTTTTATTTTTTCTGACCCTAAATACTCTTTTTTCACCTGTATAGAGCCTATGAATTTTGACATCATATGAATCAGCACCATTAACGGGCTCCCATTCAAGCTTTATAGGAACCTTACGCCTCTTATGCTCACAATAAAATGCTTCTGCAGTAACTAATATCGGATTTCCAATTTTAGCTTCCTTATAATCTTCTTTTACAATTGTGTTTTCTGTAAACTGCTTTTCTACAACTTCGTTTGATTCAATAACTAGATCAGTTGGCTTTGCACTGTCATTAGCAGTATCGACATTATCTTCGGCTGTAGTTCCCGCCAACTCAATAGCTCCTGTAATTTCTGTTACCTCTACAACTTCTTGAAAATTCTCTGAAGGCTCAATCTCTACACTTGCTACAGTTCTAACTATTTTTTTATCATTATTTAAAGATAAACTCTCTTCTACATTAGAGTATATTTTTTTATTAACAGAATTTAGAGCAACAAATACCCCACAAAATAGTAAACATAGAATTACTATGGTAATGAGAGTTTTTTTACTTTCAAACTTATTACTATTCACAACTCTTATATCGGTAAACTTATAAAGCCTATAAAGAAAACTAGACTTATTTTATTGACCCATATTAAATTAGTTATCAGAACAAACTGATCTAAAATAGCCTACAGCAATCACCTCTAAGCTCACAAAAAAGCTTAACTGGACCTCAAGCTAGGGTGTGTTGGCGCTTCATTTAGTTAGTTAAGGGTTTAAATTCAAGTTAAGGTTCAGAATTTAGCAGGAAGTATGGCAGTCCCACATTGAGGGCTCATGATTGAAGCTTAACCAAGATAGAAGCTAAAATGACTAAATGAATTATCAACAGGCCCTAATATTTAAATTTCATTTAATTTTTACAAAACCACTGTACATTTATGCTAAAAGATTACTTCTGAGACGTTACAACGCTTTCAAAAAACTCTAATGCCTCAGTGCTAAACCATTTATCAACCCCAACGATCTTTCGTAAGACTTTTAAGTTATGACCTAAAACATAGGTCTCAGGTAAAATTGTAGTACCAAAACTTTTTGCAGTTTTTTTATCTTTGTCCCATAAAATCTTAATATATGGATCCTTCACATCGAAAGCTTTAATAAAGTTTTCCATATCAGAATAGGTATGGTCTGCTGACACAGCAATTAATACCATCTCCCCTTTAAAGTGCTTGATAAGCTTAATCAGCGTAGGGAATTCATCCACACAGGGCTCACACCACGAAGCCCAAAAATTTAATATTACTACCTTATCTTTAAAATCTGATAACTTTACCAGATTACCATCCATATCCTTCAATTCAAAATTTGGTACACCTTGCTTTTCAATATTATTTAAAACCTTAACACCTTCTGGAACATTGCTTTCAATACCCCAGCGCTGTTTAGATACATAAAACAAACCACCACATAAAGCTAAAAATAAAACTGATAACAATAGAGATTTCATAGGCTTTTCCTAAATTTAAAATTTCAAAGTCTATTTAAGGTACAATAGCTTTTTTATTTATTCACTGTAAAAAATAAAAAAGCCCACAAACTATGCGGGCTTAATTAATTCAAAATTTTAAGTATGTTTACTTCGGCCTGTTAATCTTACGAGACTTATTCTGCATTTGACGGATATTTTTCTTTTTAGCTTTTCTAGCTTTAGCCAATGCTTTTTGTCTTTTAACTTCTATTTTATCAATAGCTGCTACAGTTTCTTCAGACTTAGGCTCAGGAAGTTGATAATCAACAAACTCAATATAAGCCATATCAGCCATATCACCTGGGCGTGGGCCAATCTTAATTAAGCGAGTATAACCACCTGGGCGATCTTTAAACCTTACTGAAAGATCATTAACAATGGTATCAACAGTGTTTTTATTTGGAAACTTAGACATAAGAGTACGTCTTGCGTGCACAGTGCCTGGCTTACCTTGGGTAATTGCTTTCTCAACATGTCTTCTCATAAACTTTGCTTTAGTTACAGTAGTTTTAATTCTACCATGCTCTACTAAAGAGTTTACTAAGCCACGTAATAAAGCTTTTTTAGGGCCTTGTTTACGTCCACCAAATGATTGTTTTTTAATTCTATGTCTCATATCAATCTCCTAGCAGTAATAATAAATTACTGCATTCCTCCAGTGTGTCCACCACCAGCAATTCCACTTGGGTTAGTTTTACTTGGAGCTGGAGCTGTGTTTGGATCCCATCCTACTGGTGGCCATCCATCAATCTTCATTCCAAGAGAAAGTCCCATTGTAGTTAAAATTTCTTTAATTTCATTAAGTGACTTTCTACCAAAGTTTTTAGTTTTTAGCATTTCACCTTCTGAACGACATACTAATTCACCAATATGTCTGATATTTGCATTCTTAAGACAGTTTGCACTTCTTACAGAAAGCTCTAAGTCATCCACAGAGCGGAATAAATTTTCATTTAATTGACCTGTTACAACTTGAGTTTCCTCTTCTTCAGGTTCAATGCTCTCATCAAAAGTTACAAAAACATCAAGTTGATCTTTTGTAATCTTAGAAGCTAAAGCAACGGCCTCTTCTGGCTTAATTGAACCATCAGTCCAAACCTCTAAAGCTAAAGCATCATAATCTGTTCTTTGACCAACACGTGCATTAGTTACAGCGTAGTTAACTTTACGAATTGAACTATATAAAGCATCAACAGCAATATAACCAACATCTAAATCTTGGTTAGAGCTTTCAGCATTCACATAACCACGGCCAAAAGTAACAATAATTTCGGCGTCAAACTTAGCATCCTTACCTAAAGTAGCAATATGAGCACTTGGGTTTAATACTTCAATTTGATCTGTTACTTGAATATCAGCAGCAGTAACAACACCCGGGCCTTGCTTACTAATTCTTAGTGTTAAAGGCTCAGAAGTGTACTGACGAAAACGAACTTCTTTAAAGTTTAAAATAATATCTGTAACATCTTCTAAAACTTCAGGAATTGTACTGAACTCATGCAAAACACCTTCAAATTTTACAGCCGATACTGCAGAACCCATCATAGAGCTTAGTAATACACGTCTAAGAGAGTTACCCAAAGTTACTCCAAAGCCTCTTTCTAATGGCTTTACAGAGAACTTTCCGTAAGTTTCAGTTAATGTATCTTTGTTAACATCAAAAGATTTAGGCTTAATTAAATCTCTCCAAAACTTATAATAATGTTGTTGCATAAATTGCTCCTAAAAAAATTAAAAATAAATTAAATACGTCTTCTCTTTGGTGGGCGACAACCGTTATGTGGAACTGGAGTCACATCTTTTAATGATGTGATTCTGATCCCAGCATTGGCAATGGCACGAACCGCAGGCTCACGACCAGCACCTGGTCCACTTAGAAATAATTCACAAGTTTTAAAACCCATATCAATCGCTTTTTTAGCAGCATCTTCAGCAGCCATCTGAGCAGCAAATGGAGTTCCCTTTCTGCTACCTTTAAAACCTAACATTCCTGCAGTGGACCAACAAATGGCACCACCAGTTCCGTCAGTGATTGTTACAATAGTATTTCCGAAGCCTGCATTGATGTAGCATCTTCCACTTGGAACTACTCTTTTATTTTTTTTCTTTGTCGTTCTTTTACCAGCCATTAATTTGCTTTCCTATTTCTAAATAACTTTTAATTAACTATTAAACTGCTTTCTTTTTGTTAGCTACAGTCTTCTTTGGACCTTTTCTTGTACGAGCATTTTGTCTTGTACTTTGTCCACGAACTGGAAGACCACGTCTGTGTCTTAACCCTCTGTAACAACCAAGATCCATAAGCCTTTTTATAGAAAGACCAACTTCTCTACGTAAATCACCTTCAACTTTAAAGTTTTCATCAATGTAGTTTCTTAATTGAACAACTTGCTCATCAGTTAAGTTATCCGTGTGCATACTTTCATCTAAATTAACACCTTTACAAATTTGCTTTGCACGAGTGTCACCAACACCAAAAATGTATGTTAGGGCAATAACTAATCTTTTCTTTTTTGGTAAATCTGTACCTGCTATACGAGCCATATCTTATTAACCTTGTCTCTGTTTATGTTTTTTAACTTCACAAATAATTCTAATTACACCCTTGCGCTTGATCACTTTGCACTTTGGACACATTTTTTTAACTGATGCTCTTACTTTCATTTCAAAATCCTTGTAAATAGCTAAAATTACTTACTAAAATAAATACTTTTAATAAAATTATTATAGCGATCGCTGAGGCTAACATTACTGACAGCCAAAGTCTAGACTTCTTAACTAAAAAAAGTCCATTTCCACCATAATTTTTTACTCTCAAAAAAGATTAAACCCTACTGATTTAAGCCTTTAAAACACCATTAATTCGGTCGTAAACCTCGTCCATACTCCCGATACCTGAAACCTTAACCAAGCTACCCTTAGCTTGATAGTAATCCTTTAGCGGAGATGTGGATTTCTCATAGACATCAAGTCTTTTTGAAATCGAAGTGGGCTCATCATCAGCACGCTGATAGGTCTCGCCCCCACATTTATCACATACTCCCTCTGCATTCGTTGGGTTTGCCTCAACATGGAAACTAGCTCCACAGCCGCGACATACTCTACGCCCAGATAATCTTTTTACTAAAAAATCTGTATCAACATCTAAAAAAATGGATTTATCAATTTTTTTATCCATTTTACTTAAAAGCTGATCTAACCCTTCAGCCTGGACAACCGTTCTTGGAAATCCATCTAAAATAAAAGGTTTATTATTTAAACCAGATATGGCTTCATCAACTAGCCCAATCACAATCTCATCTGATACTAACTCACCTTTATCAATTATAACTTTTGCTTCTAAACCAAGAGGGGTTTTATTTTTTATAGCCGCTCTTAAAATATCGCCTGTACTAATATGGGCAAACCCATTTTTTTCTACAAGCAATGCTGATTGTGTCCCCTTACCAGCACCGGGAGGTCCAAAAAGCAAAATGTTCAATACTGAACCCTCCTGCTTCTTACTTTCATACCTTTCATTACGCCATCATATTTTGCTGTAAGCATATGAGACTGAATTTGTTGACTGGTATCTAAAGCAACACCTACCAAGATGAGAAGACTGGTACCACTAAAATAAAATGGTAATCCAAGCTCTTGAACAAGTAATGTTGGAACAATACAAATTAAACTTAAGTAAACAGCACCTGTTACCGTTAGGCGATCAAGTACACGCTTAATATAATCAGCAGTACTTTTACCAGCTCTAACACCAGGAACAAACCCACCATACTTTTTTAAGTTATCAGCTACTTCTGTTGGATTAAAAACAATTTCTGTATAGAAAAAGCAAAAGAACACAACTAAGGCAGTAAAGATAACATTGTAAAGTGAACCAGTAGGAGTAAAGGACTGTTGCAACTGCATCACCCAAGGAGCGTCAGTAAACTGAGCAATAGTTGCTGGAAACATTAGTAAACTTGATGCAAAAATTGGTGGAATTACGTTTGCAAAGTTAATCTTTAAAGGCAAATGACTGGCAGGAGCCTGCATTGAATCCTTACCTTTACCACGCTGAGAGTATTGAACCTGAATTCTTCGTTGCCCAGTTTCTACAAATACAATTGCAGCTACTGATAAAATCATTCCAGCAATAACAACTAAAGCCAAAAGAACATTCATGTCACCTTTCATAACCATATGCCATAAACTTAAAGCACCTGATGGAATAGCTGCAGCAATACCCGCAAAGATAATTAAACTGGCACCATTACCAACACCACGCTCTGTGATTTGCTCACCCAGCCACATAATAAAACATGCGCCAGCAGTTAATGTCATAATAGTTACAAGTTCAAATGGTAAAGGACCAAACCAAGGAGTAGTCACCAAAGGACGACCTTCAGAGTTGGAGCTTGCAAGCCACGTGGCCATTGCATAACCTTGAACAATTGAAAGTAAAACAGTTGCATAACGCGTATACTGATTGATTTTCTTACGCCCTGACTCGCCTTCTTTTTTAAGGCTTTCAAAGTAAGGGATGGCAGCCTGTAAAAGCTGAAAAATAATGGAAGCTGAGATATAAGGCATGATTCCAAGTGCAAATACACTAAACCTTTCAAGGGCGCCACCTGTGAAGGTATTAAATAATCCAAAAATACCACCACTTTGGGCTTGGAAGAAGTCCATTACAGCGGCGCCATCTACTCCTGGAGTAGGAACGGCAACCCCTATACGATATACAGCTAACATTGCTAGTGTAAAAAATATTCGGCGCTTTAACTCAGTTGGGATCGACAGACTTGGTGTATTGGCCACTACTTAATTACCTCTGCGGTACCACCAGCAGCTTCTATAGCCTTCTTGGCAGTTTCGCTAAATTTATGAGCTTTTACAGTAAGAGCTTTTTTAATCTCGCCATTACCTAAAATTTTAACTCGTTTAGTTTTATGAATTACTCCACCAGTTTTTAAAGCCTCAGGAGTTACTTCCCCATCAAACTTCTCAAGTTGGTTTAAATTTACAATTTCGTATACTTTTTTAAATTGGCCATTTGTAAAACCAAATTTTGGTAAACGGATATGAAGTGGAGTTTGACCACCTTCAAAACCACGACGAATAGGAGCACCTGCTCTAGCTTTTTGCCCTTTATGACCTTTACCAGCTGTTTTACCCCAGCCTGAACTATGTCCACGTCCAATTCTACGTTTTTTATGTGTAGAACCTTCTTTCGGTTTTAATTCGCTTAATAAACTCATTTCATTCTCCTGAAATTAAATTAGTCGTTAACAGGTGTTACTTCTAACATATGTTGAATTTTAAAAATTGCACCACGTTGTGCTGGCGTATCTTTTACCATCACTTCATGATTCATCTTACGTAAGCCAAGACACCTTACAGTATCTTTAACTTTTTGATTTCTTCCGATTAAACTTCTTACTAGCTTAACTTTAAATGCTTTTGCCATTTTATTACCTCTAGTTCGCTTCTATTTTAGAAAGCTTAGTATCAACTAACTGACCTAAACCTTGTAAAGTAGCTCTCACTGCATTGTGTGGATTTCTTGTTCCCACACATTTTGTTAAAATATCTTTAATACCAACTGTTTCAAGCACTGCTCGAACAGCTCCACCAGCAATAACACCTGTACCTGGAGCAGCAGGAATTAAAATTACTTTTGCAGCTCCAAAAATTCCTACAACTTCGTGCGGGATAGTGCGGCTTTCTTTAAGTTTGTAAGTTTGCATAGTTTTTTTAGCCATGCGACTTGCTTTACCGATAGCCTCTGGAACTTCACCAGCTTTACCAGTCCCAAACCCAACATCACCTTTACCTGTTCCAGCAACAACTAATGCTGAGAAAGAAAATCGACGTCCACCTTTCACAACTTTTGCTACTCGGTTAATTGTTACAACACGCTCTTGCGCTTCTACTTCATTACTCACAGATATACTCCCTTAAAAGTTTAATCCAGCTTCTCTAGCACTGTTAGCTACAGAACTTACACGCCCGTGATAAAGGTAACCACTTCTATCAAATACAACGTCTTTAATGTTTTTATCTTTTGCTCTTTCAGCAATTAACTTCCCAATAGTTGCCGCTGCTTCAATGTTACTTTTTCCTTTACCAGAAAAAGATTTTTCAACAGTTGAAGCTGATACTAAGGTATTATGAGTAGTATCATCAATCAGCTGAGCGTACGTATGTTTTCCACTTCTAAAAATGGTAAGTCTTGGACGCTCAGGGGTTCCAGATAATTTTTTACGAATACGAGCTTTGCGTTTTAACTTAATTTTTACGCGCTCACTTGTTCTTTTCTTAAGAGTAATTCTCACTTCTTAAAACCCCTTATTTACTGGCCGACTTACCGGCTTTACGTTTAATAACTTCATCACTATATTTAACACCTTTTCCTAAGTAAGGCTCAGGTGGTCTATAACTTCTAATTTTAGCAGCCACTTGGCCAACTAACTCTTTACTACTTCCAGAAATATTTACTGTTGTATTCTTAACAACCTTAACTTCAATTCCAGCAGGGATATCAAAGTTAATTGGATGAGAGTAACCTAAGTTTAACTCTAAAACTTTGCCCTTAACTGCTGATCTATAACCAACACCGTTTAACTCTAAAGTTTTTTCCCAACCTTTTGTTACACCATGAACTGCATTTGAAATCAGTGTTCTATATAAACCATGGTAAGCACGAGTTTGAGCTTCTTCGTTTGTACGGGTTAAAGTAACTTCACCACCCTCAATAGTTACCTTAATTGATGGGTTAACATTAATTACTTCTGTATTTTTTCCGTTTTTAACTGTTACAACATTGGCAGGTGATAATGAAACATCAACTCCCTTTTCGATTGCAACTGGTAATTTTCCTATCCTAGACATCTTTCACCTACCAAACTTTACAAAGAAGTTCGCCACCAACATTTTGCTTTGAAGCTTCTTGTCCGCTTAGAACACCTTTATTAGTGCTTAAAATTGCTAAACCATAACCTGATCTTACTTGAGGAATATCACTAGCAGAAACATACAAACGACGTCCCGGCGTACTCACTCTGTGAACCTTCTTAATTGTATGAGTTCCAGCTTTATCATAACGTAAATAAACACGCATAATACCTTGCTTTCCATCTTTAGCTACTTTGTAGCTTCTGATATAACCAGCTTCTTGTAAAACTTTAGCTAAACCAACACGCATATTAGAGTTAGGCACATCCACTTTTTCGTGTTTTGCCATTCCAGCATTACGTATTCTTGTTAAAAAGTCTCCGATAGTATCCATCAATATTCTCCTAATTCTTCTTCTTAAATGGCATGCCTAAAGCTTCTAATAAAGCTCTGCCGCCCTCATCATTTTTACTTGATGTACAAATTGTAATATTCATTCCGCGAATTTTATCTACTTTATCATAATTAATTTCAGGGAAAACGATCTGTTCTTTCATACCCATGTTGTAGTTACCACGACCATCAAAACCTTTTGGAGAAAGACCACGAAAGTCACGAACTCTTGGGATTGTAAAGTGAACTAACTTATCTAAAAATGTCCACATTCTTTCTTTACGAAGAGTTACTTTAACACCTAAAGGAACGCCTTCTCTTAATTTAAAGTTTGAAATGGCTTTTTTAGCTTTTGTAATAACAGCTTTTTGACCAGTAATTGCAGTAATCTCATCAACAGTCTTATTAAGTAATTTTGCGTTCTTAACTGCATCAGCATAAGTCATATTAATTACGACCTTTTCAATGCGCGGAACCTGCATCACGTTCTTAAGCTGTAATTGAGTTTTTAAACTCCCAGCAATTTCTTTATTATACTTTGTTTTTAAATGACTCACTTTCTCACTCCAATCTAAAGCACTTCTGGTGCTAGTGAAATTATTTTCATATACTTTGCAGCACGTAACTCACGAGCTACTGGGCCAAAGATACGAGTACCAACTGGCTCTTTGTTCGCATTAATTAAAACTGCAGAATTTTCATCAAAACGGATGTAACTTCCATCTGGTCTTCTTAATTTATGAATCGTTCTAACGATAACAGCTTTTGCAACATCACCTTTTTTTACTTTTGATTTAGGTAGGGCATCTTTAATAGAAACAACAATGATGTCTCCAACAGAAGCTACACGTCTTTTACTACCACCTAAAACTTTAATACACTGAACAAGTTTTGCTCCAGAGTTATCAGCAACTTTTAATTTTGTTTGCATTTGAATCATGGTTACACCCCTTCACTGGCAGCAGCTTCAATCACTGTTTTCAGCTTCCATCTTTTAGTTTTACTCATTGGGCGAGTCTCATAAATTTCAACTTTGTCACCAATTTTAGCTACATTCTTTTCATCATGAGCTTTAAATACTGATGAAGTTTTTGTGAACTTCCCGTATCTTTCATGCTTAACAAGTCTAATAATCTTAACCGCAATCGTCTTGTCCATCTTATCAGATACAACTTCACCAATTACAGCGTTCAAGCGACCTCTTTTTTTAGTATTTTCGTTACTCATAACTTACCTTCTCTTTAAGCTTTATTCGCAGTCATAGCAGTTTTATAACGAGCAATGTCTCTGCGAATTCTTCTAATTTCATCTGTGTTAGATAACTGTCCTAAACTATGCTTCATCTTCATCTCAAATAATTGAGCTCTTAGGTCAACAACTTGCTTGTTTAGTTCAGTGTATTTTAAACCTTTAATATCCGAAAACTTCATCTCTTAATCCCTTGATATAAATTTAGTTTTTAGCGGTAACTTATGTGATGCTAATCTAAATGCTTCAACTGCTTGTTCTCTTGTTACACCGTTCATTTCAAAAATAATTCTTCCAGGCTTTACTTTGGCAACCCAAACATCTGGAGCACCTTTACCTTTACCCATACGAACCTGAATAGGTTTTTTAGTAATTGGTAAGTCTGGAAAAATACGAATCCAAAGGTTTCCACCTCTTTTTACTGATCTACTTACAGCAATACGACTTGCTTCAATTTGCCTTGAAGTAATTCGTCCAGCCTCAGTAACCATTAAAGCAAAGTCACCAAAGTTTAAACTAGATCCACGGTAAGCAAAACCTCTGTAGTCACCTCTATGCTGTCTACGCCATTTAACTCTCTTAGGACTTAACACGACCTGCCTCCTCTAGTTCTCTAGTTGAAAGAACATCTCCACGGTAGATCCATGTTTTAATTCCGATAATACCGTAAGTTGTTAATGCTTCTGCAGTACCATAATCAATATCAGCTCTTAGTGTGTGTAATGGAACAGACTTTTCATTGTACCACTCCGAACGAGCAATTTCTGCACCATCTAAACGACCACTCACCATAATTTTAATTCCACGAACACCACTTCTTACTGAAGCTGCCATAGATTTTTTAAGGGCACGTCTCCAAGAAATACGCTTTTCTAATTGAAGAGCAATATTCTCAGCTACTAATTGAGCATCTAAATCTGGTTTTCTGATTTCTTGAATATTTAAAAATACTTCATTTTTAGTTTGTTTTTGAATATCAGCCTTAAGAGTATCAATTCCTGTACCCTTTTTACCAATAACAACACCTGGTCTTGCTGTTGAGATAATGATTTTAAGCTTTTGAGCAGCTCTTTCCATTTCAATCTTTGCAACACCTGCGTGCTTAAGCTTCGCTTTAATATATTTTCTTAGTTTTAAATCTTCGTGTAAGTTTTCAATGTACTTTTCGCCTTCAGCATACCAACGCGAATCCCAACTTCTAATTACACCAACTCTTAAACCAACTGGATTAACCTTCTGACCCATTACTACCTCTCATCCAAAGTTACGTTAATATGGCTCATCTTCTTTTTAATCTGAAAAGCACGACCTTGAGCACGAGGGCGAAATCTTTTTGCTGATGGACCCTGATCTACAGTGATTGATTTTACGTATAAGTTATCTACGTCGATCACATTTTTATCAGCAGCGTTTGCCACAGCAGATTCAATTAATTTTTTTACTAACACAGCCGTTTTCTTTTTCATAAACGTAAGGTTTTTAAGGGCTACGTTTACGTTTTGACCACGCACTAAATCAGCAACTAACCTTGCTTTTTGCGTGCCCACTTTGGCGTATTTTAATTTTGCTTTCACTTCCATAATAATCCTCTACCTTACTTTTTCTTTTTGTCGCCGTGACCAGAGTAATTTCTAGTTGGAGCAAACTCGCCATATTTATGACCAATCATGTTCTCAGTTATGTAAATAGGAACAAACTTTTTCCCGTTATGAACAGCAATTGTTAAACCTGCTGCATCAGGAGCAACTGTTGATCTACGCGACCAAGTTTTAATAACTTTTTTGTCACCTGTCTCAACTGCATTTTCAATTTTCTTCATTAAATGAAGATCTATAAATGGACCTTTTTTTATCGACCTAGCCACTGCTTACCCCTTAACCTTTCTTCTTATTTTTTCTACGTTTAATAATCATAGAATCTGTACGTTTGTTATGTCTTGTTTTGTGACCTTTACAAGAAACGCCCCAAGGTGTTTGCGGATGGTTACCTTTACCAACGCCTTCACCACCACCCATTGGGTGATCAATTGGGTTCATGGCCATACCACGAACTCTAGGTCTAATACCTAACCAGCGAGAACGACCCGCTTTACCAATTTTAATATTTTCATTATCAGTATTTCCAACCTGACCAATTGTAGCTTTACAGTTAGAAAGAATTTGCCTTACCTCACCTGAAGGCAATTTTACCTGGCAATACTTACCAAGCTTAGCCACTAAAGTTCCACCAACACCAGCACCACGTGCAAGTTGGCCACCTTTACCGGGTCTCATTTCAATATTGTGAATTGTTGTACCTGTTGGAATGGCATCTAAAGAAAGACAGTTACCAGGCTTTATATCAGCATTGTCACTGGCAATTACTGTAGCACCAACTTTTAAGCCAACTGGAGCAATGATATATGTTTTAACTCCATCTTTATAAAACAAAAGTGCGATACGGCACGAACGATTTGGATCGTACTCAATAGCTGCAACTGTTGCAGGAATATTCATTTTTTGTCTTTTAAAATCAATAATACGATAACGTTGCTTATGCCCACCACCTTGGTGACGCATAGTAATTCGTCCACGGTTGTTACGTGCACCAGTACGACGCTTAGCTTCTGTTAATGACTTTTCAGGCTTTGACTTTGTTATCTCTTTAAAGTCATGGCCAGTCATATTTCTGCGACCTGGAGAGGTCGGTTTATAAATCTTAATACCCATTAGTTAGCTCCCTCAAATAAGGAAATTTTCTCGCCATCATGTAGTTTAACCATGGCTTTTTTCCAGTATTTTACTTTGCTCATACCCATTTTAGTTCTTGTTGATCTGTTTCTGCATATTTGCGTGTTCACTGACTTAACTTTAACATTAAAGAACTTTTCAATGGCATCTTTAATTTCAGGCTTAGTCGCTGTTTTCTCAACTTCAAAAGCAAAAGTATTACTTTGCTCAGAAATCATGCTGTTTTTCTCAGTAATTATTGGTCTTTTTAATACATAATACATTTAATATATCCTTTTACTTCAGTCTTTTCTCTAAAGCTTTAATCGCCGTTTCAGTAATTACCAAGTTATCAAATTTTAATAATTCATAAACGTTTACACCAAGAACAGTACTATACTTAAACTTACCTAAGTTCTTAGTAGCTCTTGCAACCATGTCATTTTTAGTTTCATCAACTATTAAAGCTTTCGTTAAACCCATAGACTTTAGTTGATTATAGAAAGACTTTGTTTTTCCATCGCTAGACTCAATAGTTTTAACAACAAATAAACGTCCTTCTTTATTTAAATAAGAAAGTGCAGATTTTAAACCTAAAGCACGAGTCTTTTTAGGAAGTGTATATGAGTAATCTCTTGGGCTTG
Organism: uncultured Bdellovibrionales bacterium; assembly: GCA_938001965.1. Lineage (GTDB taxonomy): Bacteria > Bdellovibrionota > Bdellovibrionia > Bdellovibrionales > UBA1609 > JAHDIR01. Next base: position 23,837 of record CALLBC010000148.1, read on the forward strand.
GACCAAAAATAACTCCACCACCTTCATTGATAGGAGATCTTGTTGAACCCTGACGAGCATTACCAGTTCCTTTTTGCTTAAATGGCTTTTTACCACCACCGCTTACGTCACTTCTAGTTTTAGCCTTATGAGTGCCTTGCCTTTTACAAGCTAACTGCCAACGAACAACACTGTGAAGAATGTCTTTACGAACTTCTGTGTCGAAAATTGCAGCATTGGCCTCTAACTTACCAACTTCTTTTTTATTCCAATCAAATACTTGTAACGATGCCATAAACCTACTCTTTAATTAATTGTACAATTGAATTTCTAGCGCCCGGTACCGAGCCCTTTACTAATAAAACACTTTCATCAGCCATAACATCAACAACCTGAACATGAGGAATTGATTTATTAGCATCTCCAAAATGACCCGGAAGCTTTCTTCCTGGCATTACACGACCTGGATCAGTTCTGTTACCAATTGAACCTGGTCTTCTATGGAACCCAGAACCGTGAGTTGCAGGTCCACCACCGTGTCCCCAACGCTTCATAACGCCGGCAAAACCACGGCCTTTTGACTTACCTTTTAATTGAACTCTATCCCCTTTTTGCAAGCTATCAATAAGAACTCTTTGTCCTACTTGAACGCCCTCAGGAAGTGTTCCACGAACTTCTTTAATGTAACGAGCACCATTTTCAAAACCAGCCGCTTTAAGGTGGCCAATTTCAGCTTTGCTCGAATTTTTTGCTTTCTTAGGCATTGCAGCGATCTGAACCGCTTCATAACCGTCAGTTTCTTTAGTTTTAACTTGCGAAACAACCCAAGGATTATACTTTAAAACAGTAACTGGGATTGCTTGCCCATCATCACCATACACTTGAGACATTCCAACTTTAAAAGCAAAAAGGCTATTTAACTTAATTGTTGATGTATCCGCTTTAGGAGCTGCAGCTTCTTCAGTGGCTGCTACTTCTTCTTGTGGATTTTCTTTGTTTTCTTCACTCATTTTTTATTTCTCCAAAAACTAATTAATAATTACTTATCTGCTGAAAGTTTAATTTCAACATCAACACCTGCAGATAGATCTAACTTCATTAGTTGATCAATAGTCTGTTGGGTTGGATCCAAAATATCTAAAAGTCTTTTATGTGTTCTAACCTCAAATTGCTCACGAGATTTTTTGTTCACATGTGGAGAACGTAAAACTGTGTAGCGATTAATACGCGTAGGTAAAGGGATTGGACCAGCAATACTTGCACCTGTACGGCGGGCAGTATCAACGATTTCACGTGTTGATTGATCTAATAATTTATGATCGAAAGCCTTCAATCTGATTCGTATTTTTTGACTTTGCATACTTGTTACCTTTTAAAAAAGATTAGTAATTTCCATGTTTTAAACGCAGTACGACGTTCTTCTTGAAGTTAAGTACCTCCCTAAGTATCGCAAAAATTATGTGTTTTCAACGACTTACGGGGTGTAACTCCAAAAATAATGTAGTACAGGATCAGGAGTATCTGTGTTCTGCTGTTTTATGTCAACACTAATACTTAAGAATAAAAAAACTATTCGACTGACTATGAATTTACCGCTTTCTTAGACAGAGAAGCTGGCTACCGCTAGCTTTAAAACCCTTCATATAGTTGTCCGGGCGAATTGAGCACAAAAATAGCCTGTCTATTTTTTTAATAATTTCAATCGCTTATATGGGTAGCCCTCACCTAAAAAAGGTCTTTACTAAATCCCTCACCGAATTCAGCCTGACTTAGATTAAAAGGCTTAGCGTTTTGATTTTAGCCCCTGAGTCATTATTCAGAAGCAAGGACAGCGATATTTTCCATATTTTACTCTCAAAAAATGAAGGCGCTAAAAGATTTCCTGATATCAAATACAAGATCTCTTTTAGCGCCTTCATTTTTAAATACTAAATTCACATAAAAAGCCAGGTAAAATACCTGACTTAACTAATATTAGTTGGCTGGCATTTCCCTACTACCTTCCCATTTTTGCTAGTAATTCTTTTTCTACCCTTGAAGGCAGAGGAGCATATTCTAAAAACTCCATACTAAAACTGGCTCTCCCCTGGCTAGCAGATCTTAAGTCGGTGGCATAGCCAAATAGGTTCATCAATGGTGCTTCAGCATCCACAACCTGCATTCCCGCCCTAGGGTTCATGCCATTAATTTTACCACGCCTCGAGTTTAGATCACTAATTACACTACCCATATAATCCTCTGGAGTAACAACCTCTAACTTAAACATGGGCTCAAGCAACTGGGAGCTTGCAGACTTTAAAGCCTCTCTAAGTGCCATGCCTGAGGCCACTCTAAAGGCCATCTCTGTTGACTCTTCATCTTTTTGATCAAAACTAACTAATGAAATATCCACATCCGTTAAAGAATAACCTGCCAATACACCCACTTCTGCAGCGTCGAAAACACCTTGCTCTATAGAGGCTAAAAAGTTTTTTGGAATGTCTTGAACATTATTTTTAAAATTGATTCCTGCACCTTTAGAGCCCGGCTCAATTTTTACAGTGCAATTTGCATACTGTGGCTTACCGCCAATTTCTTTTTCAAATAAACCACTACCTTGTGCAGCACTGGTTATAGTCTCACGATAGGAAACCTGCGGCTTACCTATATTTGCACTGACTTTAAACTCTCTAAGCATTCGATCCACTAAAATTTCTAAATGCAACTCACCCATTCCGGACAATAGCATTTGCCCGGTCTCAGGGTCAGTTTTGGTTGAACAGGAGGGATCTTCTTTTTGTAAGCGCTCCAATGCTTTTAACATTTTTTCTTGGTCAGCACTTGATTTAGCTTCAATGGCCACAGAGATAACTGGCTCTGGAAACTGAATACTTTCAAGTAAAACTTTACGTTTAGTTTCACAAAGAGTGTCTCCAGTAGTGGTGAATTTCAAACCTATTACAGCCCCTATATCACCGGCTTTTAAACTATCCACTTCCTCTCTGGAGTTTGCATGCATTTTTACTAAACGCTGAATTCGCTCTTTTTTATTTTCCCTAGGGTTCAACAATTGCTGACCCACTTTGATTTCACCAGAGTAAACACGAATATAAGTTAAACTACCTGCAAATGAATCAGAGGCAATTTTAAAAGCTAAAGCTGCTGAAGGCTCATCAAAACTAGTTTCACATTTAATTTCTTTACTTTCATCTTCTGGACTAGTGCCCACAACACTCGGGCGATCCAGTGGACTTGGTAGCAACTTAATTACAGCATCGAGTAAGGGCTGAACTCCTTTATTTTTAAAGGCTGAACCACAAAGAACAGGAATTACTCCAACACTAAGAGTCCCCTTCCTGAGCACTGCATATATTTGATCTTCAGTTAGGTCCTTACCTTCCAGGTAATCTTCCATAAACTGATCATCAAACTCTGAAATAGAATCTAGTAATTCTGTACGAAGTGACTCACACTTAGCTTTAATATCATCTGGGATATCTTCAATGGTGTAATCCTCACCCTTACCCTCATCATTCCAAATATAGGCTTTATTTTTAATGAGATCCACCATTCCTGAGAAGTTGGCTTCACTCCCAATTGGGTACTGAATCATTACAGGGTTGGCCCCCAGCCTTTCTTTAATGGTATTAAAGCTCATTTCAAAATCAGCACCAACCCGATCCATTTTATTTATAAAACAAATCCTTGGCACATTATATTTATTAGCCTGACGCCAAACGGTCTCTGACTGGGGCTCAACCCCATTCACCCCATCAAATACAGCAACAGCTCCATCCAAAACCCTAAGTGACCTTTCCACTTCAATAGTGAAATCAACATGCCCTGGAGTATCAATAATATTAATTCTATGCTTATCCCAATAACAGGTCGTGGCTGCTGAGGTGATAGTAATTCCTCGCTCCTGCTCCTGCTCCATCCAATCCATGGTAGCGTCTCCATCATGAACCTCACCAATTTTATGACTTTTCCCAGAGTAGAATAAGATTCTTTCTGTGGTGGTTGTTTTACCAGCATCAATATGGGCCATAATGCCAATATTTCGCGTGGATGATAATTCTTCTATTTTTTTAGGATTTTTAAAGCTCATAGCCAATACATTAACTTCTCACTCAGTTTCGAGCACTAAATAACGCATAGTTTTAAAAGAATTCACC
>CALLBC010000149.1 GCA_938001965.1 uncultured Bdellovibrionales bacterium
GAAATATCAAATTAATTATGCAGAGGTTTGAAGCGAGAGCTAGCTATTTTTGTTGCGTTCAAATTTTTTCATAATAATTTTTTCAAACATTTTTGGTGTGTGGCGATTTAAAAATAATCCCACACGTGTTGAGCCACTCGGGTAGCAAATGCGCTCATCCTTATCCACAGACTTCATGATTTGGTCTACCCACTCTTCAGGTTTAATAGTTTGGGATAAAAAGTCCAACTCCATATGTTTTGAGTAGTCCTCTTTAAGTTGTTCCATCATTTTGGTTTCGATACCTGGAGTAATAAGTAGTAGAGTATTTACGCCAGTTCCTTTAAGCTCTAATTGCATGCTTTTTGTAAATAGGGTGAGACCGCCTTTGGTGGCGGCGTACACCTGTGCACAAGGAAAGTAAAACTCACCAGACACACTGGCGTTATTGATTATGAGTCCAAATTTATTTTTTATCATTGATGGTAAAAATAATCTTGTAAGTAAAATTGGGGTATTTAAGTTTACATTTAAAGTTGCAGTAATTTTATCGAGCTCTAAGTTTTCTAAAAGATCCCCAGTTAGTAAGCCTGCATTATTAAACAAAACATCAATTCTAGTTGAATCAATGAGTTTGTTAGCAAATTGTGTGGATTGCTCAAGGTTACTTAAGTCGCAAGAGTGTATTTGAACTTTATGTTTGTTTTTATCTGAAAAATGGCTCAAAACAGACTCATTGATAGAGCGTGAAACCAAATGCAGCTCATGGGCTATATCTTGGTTTTTTTTAGCAAAGGCAAGGCCAATACCTCGACTTGCTCCCGTAATTAGAAAATTTTTATTTTTAAGTTCGATACTGTTTCCTTAGCTTGATCTACTATCAAAGCGGTATGTATTTTTTAAAATTGAACAGTTAAATAAATTGAATTATTCTTTTTGCTGTAATTTATTTAACGCATGTTCAATGATAAGCTCTCTTTTTATTCTATAAAGAATAACAGCCTCTTCTAAATAGTCACTATTAGACTCATCAGTGCTGCCTTCAATAAAATTTTTGTGTTTTCTGGTGGTTTTGTCGATAGCCACTTTGATGGCTGGTTTAGAGCGGATAACTCCTTTAATGGCTCTCACTTTTAATTGATACCTAATACTAGACTTTGCTTTTTTAGTAGGATGTTCCCAAGTTTCACCATCGTGAATAAATTCAGTATGAATAATACCCTTTTCAGAGTTATTAACCTTAATTGGGTAAGCTTGTAAGGCCACCTGTGTGGCTCTCCAAACCTCATCGAAACTATAGCGATAAACTTGTGAGTTACTAATTTTAGTTTCTTCGCTAACTTCTGGGCTTGATGCACAGGCAAAGGTAAGTAGGCTAGCTAGTAATATAAAAAATTTCATAGAATTATTGTAAAGAGACTTTACTCAATAACCAAATAATTTTTTGTTAATAATGAAAATTTATTTAAATCAACGGTTTGAGGAGTGGCAATGGCACTTGAATTGGTGGCCACAAAGCTAACTTCATAGCGGAAAGTAGCTCCTGCTTTTTGGATAAGCTCAATATTTGGTAATGAAGTATTGCTCTTCCAGCCGGGAAGTACTTTTTTCCAAAGTGTTTTTTTGTTTTCTGAAGATAACTTGCCATTTTCAAAATTTTTGGCCTCAATGAGTTCAACAATAGTTGCCAAAGGGGTGGTGCCTGCTTGCTCAGCAGGAGGAGAGAAATGAAGTTTTGATGCATCACTAGATAAATAAGGAGGATCAACAAAATCTAGAAAGGTAGGAGTTAATTGTTCTTTTAGAGGCAGGATGCTTAGTGAAACTCTGCTAAACTTAGACTGGTACAAAAAGCTTTCTTGAGATTGAGGACCACCAAGATGTTTGGGGTTAGTAAACTTCTCTATTTGGTCAGTTAAAATATTAAGAGCATACATTGGACTTTTTTTGTTTGTGGTTACATATTTAAATTTTCCAGACTGAACGTATTTTAAGTCTGTTGGATGGTATGAGTTATTAATGTATGCCAGTGGTAGGCTAAAAAGTGATAAGTTTCTTGAGTCATAAATTGGAGCATTAATTTTAGCTTTGCCATTATATTGGAAGTTTTTAATATGTAAATTTTGGGAGTCAGTCTTTTTATTAGTGTCCACAGTGATTTGGTCGCCGCCTATAAAACTAGTGTCATTTAATAAGTTTACAATTGGTTTTCCCTCAAGGATTTGATCAACAACTTTGCGTACTTTAAACTTTCCATGAATGGCTGAAATAGACTGGCGCCCTTTTTTACTCACAAATACTGTGTATTTTGGTTTATTTAATTTAAAAGTTAATAGGTAAGATTCTTTTTGTTTAGGTATGGATAAGTTACTCGGTAATGGAAGTCGTTGGCCAAGAACTTTAATTGTTTCTGACTTGGGGCTAATAATATTATTGAGGTCAAAAAACAAAATAGATTTTTTTGTTAGGGCAGGCATCACGATAGACACATCTACATAGCCATCCTTTTTCCTTTCAATAGATTTATTATACCCTGTTGTGATCCCAGAAATGGGTGTCATGGCTTCAGTGCTGTTGATTTGAACAGAATTTGTATTAGCTAAAACGCTTATACCAATTGATAGAGAAGTTAAAAGAGTGATTATGAACTTCATTTTTTAATCTCCTTGTCAGAGCCTCAAGCTAAACCAAGGGTCTGAGTGAATAATCTTACAAGTTAGGCTGTTATTGCCTTCAATAAGTATAAACCCTTACTTTGTAGGATGTGTCCAGTTGTGGGTTTTACTGCCCAATTCTAGACAAAAGCAACGCATTATTTGGTAAAAAGTACTGAGAAATATTGACATTATATGGAGGTGCTCTATAAATAACGCTACGTGTATTTGGCGGGGTAGCTCAGCTGGTTAGAGCACCGGAATCATAATCCGGGTGTCGGGGGTTCAAGTCCCTCCCTCGCTACCAAATTAAGCCGGGGGCTTAATTTGAAATTTTCGAAGAAAATTAACCGAGGCGAAGCCGAGTATCTATTTGAATAAAAAAAAGCCGCAAAAGTTTGCGGCTTTTTTTATAATGTTTATAAATAATTATTAGAAGTTAATTGTGAGTCCGTTAACAGTGGCTCCTTGCAAGTCACCCATACCAAGTGCATTTGAGCTAGCAGTTGGTAATTCAGTGTCAGCCGATAAAGTGGCTGTTGCGCAATCAGCAGCTCCACCAGCCGGTATGTAAG
>CALLBC010000150.1 GCA_938001965.1 uncultured Bdellovibrionales bacterium
AGAATTAACTATATTATACACTGATTTTTTTTAAAATCAGATAATTACTTTTCATGTTTCATATTAATACATCAAAATCCTTGTTTGTAGTTCAGCTGAATATTTAAGGCGAGTTTCGTGAGATTAGAAAAAGTGGTTAGGAAGGATAAGAGCTCTTTTATTTTAAAAGGCCCCCAAATTGTAACTATTTAAATAGCCTAAACTATGAACTTACAGCTTTTGAGTTTTAGATCCATAAATAATTATGATACGTGTACAGAGGCTGATCGATCACCAGCAAGTGATCTTGAAGATCATATTTTAACATTTGTTAATCAATTTGGCCCAGGACAATTAGAAGTTATTGGATATTTAAAATCTGATTCTAGTGGAAGCACACAGTGTCGTATTGACGAAATAGACATTGGCTATAAATAGTTTTTTATGTTCGTAAATTACTAATAATTTTTTTCGCAGATTTTTTATTAAGTGATGTTTTATCAAACTTAACACCATAGCCATGTGCAATTTGCTTATGTAAAACTACTTGGCCAGATAATGGAATAAAATTATCATCATTCAGCTTAATTGTTATTTCAATATTATTTTTGTCAGTGAGTTGTAAATCTGTTTTTAATAAAAGCCCTGTTTTTGAGATATTTAACACTTGCCCATCACCTGATAGCTCTGACTGCTTAAAGCTCGCATCAAAGTTACTTTCGTAACGCTTACTGTGCTCCCACCACCTAATTTGGGGGTCAGTATACACCTGCCTGAGAGCTGGTCTTAAAAAGTACATAACAACAGCGATATTAATGAACCAAACAAGGCCTAATAGCAAACATTGGAATTTGAGCATTTAAAAATACATTTGATGAAAACTTACGACCATGCCTGGTTTTTCGCCCAACACCTGCTCCTAAGTTAAATTGGTTATTATCAACAAGCTCAAGAATATTTGAAGTTGGAAAGATAGCAAGCACTGGAATCGAATGCATGTTTGCGCCAACAACTTCACTAGGCTTTGGTGTTACTTCAGGTGTTTCATTTATAATAGGCTCTTGCGCGCTTGCAGGAACTCTTGATGTTGTTATGTTTTTATACATATCATTTTATTTCGAGCAGCTCTTTATCAGTAGAGCCTGTATCAATATTAAACATCTTTATGTATTGTATAGATTTTATTTAAGTATTTGTTATAGTATCTTATGCGGTTAAATCAATTTGCATCATGTTTTTTTTCAAGTTTACTATGTATAGTTTGTTTTCAAAACTGTAGTAGCGGGTTTCAATCTACAAGTATAGTAATAGATAAAGATTCTCTAAGTAGTGAGCTTGAATATAATAACCAAACTGAGGGAAGTGATTCTACTGAATTTGAATTAGTTGAGAGTGACAAGGAATCGGAACCGATTGATAAGAGCATCAATGGTTCGGAAGAGTTAAAAGTCACTGTGGGAAAACTAATAACAATGGATACCGAGAGGCTTTCTTTAGCTGGCACCTATGAGCGGTTTTACTATGAGCATGTGGATGCTCACCATAAAATTATGCAAACGGTCTGGTCTAATAACTTTTCAAGTCAAGGTACGCCTACGGCAAATGAATTGTATTTCTGGATGACTGCTTATCAGAACATGGCGCGAATGCTGGTTTTGGCTAATGCCTTAGGACGCGAAACTCATGTTAAAAAATATCGTGATATCTTAGTTTCGGTTGTTATGGAAATGGGACCTCGATTTATGAATGGCGATGATGCACCCAATAGCGGAAGTACATCGAAGTTTCGTAACAACGGCTCAAGAATCTCGACTGAGACAAGATACGCATATCTCAGCCTTACACGTGGCCTGGATTGGTTAGGTTACGTAACCTATATACTCAGACAGCAGCAGGTATTAACATTCACTGAAGAAACAGCAATAGACAAAATTCAGCCTCGATTTAAAATAGCAATGGATTGGATAAGCTCAACTCTGCAGGGTTTGTGTGGGTGGACACATGGTGGCTTTCCACACATGGCTAGCCACATGGTAACAGGAATGATATTCCTGCAAGAGAATGGAGGGTATTCATTTTCAGAAATGCCAGGCTGTTTTAATCAGATTGTCGAAGAGATTGGTAACCGAAATGGAAACGTGGGATCTGACATATCTCATGATAGAGACTCAGTAAGCAATTTCATGATATGGCGAGACTGGCAGCTGTTAACAGGCCAGCCGATTACTGTGTCAGATATATGGTTAACTAAAGTTGGCGATTATGAAGCTGGACAAATTGCAGCTTACAACGCGGGTACTGGTGGAAAATGTGTTGGCAGTCTGTGCCAATCGTTAGGTGATCAGTGGATAGCCGAACACGCTCTGTTAAGCGGTCGTTCTAGTAGAATTTCAGATTTGATTATGGCTCCTAATCTCACGAATTATCCCAGTATGGGCGGACCAAATGGAAATGACTCAACAGTTGATTCAATTAATCAGGTGCAGACCGTAGTATCAGCCGCTTGGGGTTACGCAAGCAGACGTGACAATGAGTGACCCTATGTTGTCTTAGAAGTTTTAGCTGATCTGACAGTAACTAACTCATATAAAGTAGTTTGGTCGCCTCAAAATAAATTCTAATTACCGCCTCATTTTGCTATATCTTTAAGTAGACTTTACTCGTTTTTGGAGAATAAAATGAAATTTTTGTTTGTATTTACAACTTTTTTTTAACAGGATGCGCCCATGGAGAGAGAAACACACCACGAGATATAGCTTCCTTTACCAGCGAACAAATTATTTTTTTGACTCATGCAAATGGAGCTCCTGTGGTTAGGAAGG
>CALLBC010000151.1 GCA_938001965.1 uncultured Bdellovibrionales bacterium
CCACTCCAAATGCATCAGATAATGATGATTTGTTTTTCTCTAAATGGTTAGGGCCAAATAATACTGCCAACACTTTTTTCTCTGAACTTCATAACAATACAAGCATTAATGCTAGTGGCGAGGCTGATGGAGAAGTAAATAGGGAGTCTCCGTTGTTAACATTTGCCGATTTTTCCGGAGCCGGGTTGAGTATTGCAAATAATCAGTATTTCCAGTTTAGGACTATATTGGAATCTAATGACGATAGTGCTCTTTGCTCAGGGAGTCCATGCCTGCCAAAAATGAAAACAATATCTTTAGGCTCTACAAATTATTTTGGTGGAGTGGTTGAGATTAATAATACTGTTGGCCACCCCTATTCTACTCAAATAAAATCTGTAACTTTAGATGAAGTGGGTGGAGTGAATTGTAGCTTCAACTATCAGGTGTCTAATAACAATGGAATTACTTGGTACTACAACAATGCGGGCACTTGGACCGTTGCCACGCTGTCCTCTCATGTAACAAGCTCTGCGGATTTGATTGCAAATATACCAACATTTCACTCACAAGTTGGAACTGGCCTATTTAAATTTAAACTTTTAATGCAATCATTAGATACAACAACAGACTGTAACTTAAATAGTTTGATTATTAATTTTTAATCTTGTTATTTGTAGGCGGTTAGTGGGATGAGGTTATACAGTTGAAGCTCAGATTTAAATTTTATTTTAAATTACTGTTTGTACTTTTGTTTGTGACTACTGCAAACTGTGGTGGGCAAATTGGTAGTCCCAGTGGTGTAGAAGATGAAAGCAGCAGTAATGATATAACTCTTTCTTGGGATTTTACGAGCGCAACGGATTATACCTTTTCTGATAATGAAATTGAATTTACCGGGAGTGCTGCCCAAGTAAAAACAGTTCCGCTGAATTACACCAACTCCACAATATTTAACAGTGGCACTATGTCTGAGCTTGAGCATTCAAGTGGAGTTTTAAAAATTAGTTCAGGCGCAGAAACGCAGTTATCTTCTGATTGGACTCCGCATTGGCCTTATCTAACAGGGTATTGGCGTGCTGATATAAACTGGGATGACACTAGTGTATATAGTAGTGATGGCACAGTCTCTGGTGGGGTGATTATAGATACAGCTGACAAGCAAGTGGGTGACGGTAGTGGTTATTTTGATGGGATAGATGATGTTGTTACTGTTTCAGATAATGACGGTTTAGATTTAGCCATTCAAAATTCAATGACCTTCTCTTTTTGGGTAAAGTTAAATTCCAGTGACGACACTGAATTAACAAGGCTTGTATCTAAAGCCTGTAGTAATGGGGGTTTTACAGATACAAGCTATACAATCACTAAATCTACGACGAATGAAATAGGTTTTTACGCCACCAGTGATGGAACTACATTTTCTGGCAGTGCAATATCAAGCCCTGTGCGCTCAGAAATTTGGAACCATGTCCTTGTGACCTATGACGGAACAAGTATTAAGCTATTTATTAATGGTGTACTAGAAGTGACAACTGCCTTTGCAGGCCCCATCTATAATGGAACTAATGAACTTGTGTTTGGTGCAAGAAGTGATGGTGTGGGTTGTACTTCGCAAGCTCAACATAGTAATGTACATTTAGATGAAATTGCAATTTGGTCAAAAGTATACACTGATGACGAAGTGTCATATTTATATAACCGGCAAAAACAAAAATACTCTGGGCATTACGATTCGCCGGTCATTGATACTGGAAATAATAGTGGTTATGTGTGGGATGAATTGTCTTGGGTTTCCTCACTTCCATTTGGAAAACAAATGCCAGGGGATGTGACTGCAGATGGCACACCAGATAGTGAATCAAGTACTGATTACTCAGCATTAGTTGGCTCAACAGGAAATACATCGGCTGATGATTTTATGTTAGAGCTATTATTATATTACAGGTTTAATGGTTCAGCGGATTATGATGGAACAGTGGGGGAAGTGGTAGACCACTCAGGTCTTACAAATCATGGTGCTGCCGTAGGTGGAAACATAGTTTCAGGTAATGGTCAATTTTATGAGAGCCGTTACTTTGATGGAACGGGTAAGGAAATTCTGGCTACTGGAATTTCATTTGCCCCCACCTTTGCAAGCCCTAGAAGTGCTGGCTTTTGGGTTAAGCTTGATCCTGTCCAGCCCGATGTAGGGGCCACCACCAATATTTTATACACCGAAGGGGATGGCACACGTTATGATCAAGTTGGTTTTTACAATCAAACTCATGGTGTGCCAGCAGATATTGGCAAATTATTTTATACAAGAACAGATGGGACAACCACAGTTACAAAAGTTTCATCTACAAAAATTAATGACGGAAAATATCACCATGTGGTAACGCAAATGGATGGTGGAGATATTAAAATTTTTATTGATGGTGAAATCAGCGGATCAGCGGTTACTGACACTACTGCTGGATCATACTCAGGAACTTATGAAGTCACCCTTAATAGTTCCACGGATTCATTTTCAGGAGATATGGATGAATTTGCCATTTGGAAAAGATCATTACATAATTTAGAAGTGCTACAAGCTTATCGTCGTGGAGCTAATAGAGTAAAATATTTAGTTAAAAGCTGTGTCGACTCCTCTTGTAATTGTGAAAGCTTTAATGTTGCCCCAGCTGGTAACTTTAATGACTGTGATGGTGATTCCACGCCAAATAATTTAGATCCTACTGATGCTTACTTAGCAAAATGGAAAGGTGTAACTAATGACGGGCAAACGGCCTTTAGCGAATTACATAATAGCAGTTTAATTGATGCCTCTGGTGTAGCCACAGGAGATGTGGGCTTGGTGAGCCCTAGTTTGAGTTTTTCTAATTTCTCTGCTGCTGGCTTAAGTATTACAAACAATAGATACTTTCAGTTTAGAGTTTTAATGGAGTCAGACGATGATAGTGCAAATTGCGGGGCAAGTGTTTGCGTTCCAGAAGTGACATCAATTTCACTGGGGGGAGTAAAAAAGTTTGCTTTAGAAACATCAATTACTAATGTAACAGTTTTTAATTACAATGTTGGGTTTAAAGATTTTTCTGTAGTTGAAAATGGCGACATAAACTGTAGTTTTGGGTATCAGCTATCCAGCAATAACGGGAGTACTTATTATTATTATAATGGTGGAAATTGGATGGCTGTCACTGGGGCCAATGAAAAGAATATAGCCAGCGAGGTGAGTGCAGGAATTGTTCGTTTTGGTGAACAATTCCCCACTGGTAGTTTTAAATTTAAAGTCTTTATGACTTCACTTGATGGGCTTACAAATTGCTCCATCGATCAATTAAGTATTATTTTTTAACGTCTATCGTTTGGATCGTCTTTACAGCTATAGCCGGCAACACAAAACCATTTATCAGTGGTTCTCCAAGTTGTTTGGTAAGGAACTTGTAAGCGTCCATACTTTCTATAGTTACAAGCTGAAGGACTGCTATGAACATCCACAGATCCAATCCATTTTATATGAACTGTGCCTTCTTCTTGAACAAGTTCTTTAAGTTCTGAACAGCTGTAATCTTTAGACTTTACTGTCATTTTTGCGTTGGCGACACATGTAAAGCCAATGGCTAACATAATCATAAGAATTAGTTTCATATTATACCTCTTTTGTTAGTGGTTAAATTATATATTCAGTTCTTGTTGAGGAGCCTTGCTTTTTCTTAAGCTTAGCTCAGGGTCAAAATGGTCACGACATCTTGCCTCATACATATTGAATGAACCTACTAGAATGTCGTCACTATTATCAACTAGTCTTTGTGTTTTTGTTGCTGAGTCGCCACATACCATGCATACAGCGTATTGTTTGCGAATTATGTCGCTGATTGCCAATAAATGGGGCATTGGGCCAAAAGGTAAGCCTTGCCAGTCCGTGTCTAACCCTGCAACTAATACACGTCGGCCGTGATTTGCAAGTTTGCTAACAACTTCAACAATTTCGGGTGTAAAAAATTGTGCCTCATCAATGCCCACCACCTGTGTGTCATGTTTTAGGTGTTGGTAAATTTCCTCTGGAGATTCAATAACAACAGAAGGCACCTTTTGTAAGTTATGGGTGCTCACTTCAGTGTCAGAATAACGACTATCAATTTTTGGTTTAAAAACTTGGTAATTTTGTTTGGCATACTCACAACGTTTGAGTTGTCTTAATAATTCTTCCGTTTTTCCGCTATACATGCACCCACAAATTGTTTCAATAACTCCATGTTTAGCTTGTTTTAAGGAATAGTTCATCAAGGTGGCCCTTTCACAGTTAAATTAGCATTTGATTTTCTATATAATTATGTTTGCAGGGAATATTTTGTTCAGCAAGTTAATAGTTGTGAAATTATAGTTTTAAAAAACTTATGCTCAAAATTAGTGCGGACTATGGTCTAGTTACATGAAAAATAGGCATTTAGGGCCTGTTGATAACATGAGATGTAAATTGTAAAAAAGCTTGCAAATTGCCAGCAGGAAATGAGTTGCAGGCCAGGGGAACAAAGAAAGGGTGTCATAAATTCTTAAAGTGAGGAAAGGCCAAGTTTAACTAATCATTCCTTAAGTTTTGAATACTCAAATTTCACAAAGTGCTCAGACAGTTCGCCTACGGCGAGAACTGCACGCTTCATAAAATTTGATCATTTAAAATTTAAGGAATGATTTATTAAACTTGTTAAACTACCAGGGAACTTTTTTAGTCTTATGGCCTGGAGGATGTTTTTTAATAGTATGACTAAGCATTTTTTTTAGACTTTTTAATCGTCTTTTTCTTCTCACAGAGGCCCTTGGTTCGCCCCAGGTGTCATATATGTGATAGGCGGCAACAAAATCAATGATAACGCCACCAGGGACCGGCATTATTGGGGGAATAAACGGAGCTATATTCTCTGCATAGTACTGTGTGATCCTATTATTAATGATTCGGTGTTTTTTTATAACGAAGGTATTTTTAAGGTGATTACCTTGATCAGAAGTGTCAGGGTTGTGATATTTGTTCCCAGCTAGTTCGTGTAATATAAATTCATAAGTTATAAGTAGTGGAATTTTTTTACGCCCTTTGAGCCAATTTTTTTTACTTAAAGGGTCTTTGAGGGTGTGTATTAAATTGACCATTACATAGGCTTTTAATAAGTTCTCAGGCCCTGTGATTTCAAGCACATCTATGAGTTGTCCTTTGTGATTCACTAATGCATGCACATTAACAGCTCCTTTAATTCTTTGTTTGGCTAGGTCCTCAAGGTAAGAACTGTGGAAGTTTAATTTAGTCCACAGTTGTTGGTAAAACCAAATATTTTTTCCATATTCAGCAGCACCCATAGTGTTCATTACCCCAAAGGCGCCCTCTGTCTCGGAAAACTTTTGATAGGAGCCATCAGTGTATCCTCCAGATTGTTTTTTACCAATCGTGGCTTGAAAGTTTTCGCTGGTGGCTATTTGACTGGAGTGATTACTTGGTTTGAGTTTGGAAAGATTAATGGACCCATTACTTTTAACAGCTTTATTTTTTGATTTAGGTTTTTGCCCTCTACCAGTCCTTGTTTTGTGCTGTGGATTAGATTCTTCAACCACATTAAATTCAATATACTCTTTATTTTGTTTAATTTGAGGGGGAGCTGTAATTTTAGTTACACTTAATAATATAAAAAAGTGGATGGCTAGCGAAAGCGCAACTGTGAAGCCAATGCTGTTTATAATAAATTTCAAGCCTATTTTCCTATAAATTGTTATATGGGGGAATATAGTGTGGGAATAGCGGAGCTGCCTAGAAGATATTAGTCTAAAAAAATAAGTTTACTATTAGATAAATGCTAGCTGACAGTTCTATGACAAAGTGATGATCTATTTACTTAAATAGTTTTTGGCTAATGCGGTGAGTTCACTAATTACTAGTTTGTGAACCTTAGAATAGTAAGGTTGTTTGTAGTAGTTTAAATAAACAGGAATGCTTAGGGTTTTTATCGGTTTAACGGGTATAATTTTACTTTCTTTTTCAATTAAATGATTTGGAATAACAGCCATTCCAAGACCGGCCTTTACTCCATCAATAAGTCCATAGACATCATCTAGAAACTGTCGTTCATTACTGGCAAAACTTTTACGCTTTAAAATTCTTTTAGTGACATCATCTTCCTCGTCGTGATCAATATAAACTTTAGCTCCTTTATAAGATTTTTTTTGAACTAAGGTATTTACTTCAGTTCCAAGTCTGTGGCTTACACAATTGTCACCAAGGATCTCTTCATAGGTTACAGCGAAATCAATCTCTCCTGATTTTAAAAGGGATTTTAATTGGTAAATTTCCCTGGAAACCATTCTGAGCCTTAAGCTTTCATTTTTAGTTAATAGGGGAGTGAGGCTTGGTAAAATCACGGAACGCATGACGGATGAAAAACCACCAATTCGAATTACACCATTGAGGCTCTCTTCTCCTTGGCTTGATATTCTTTTAACAAGTTGAGATTCCATTTGGAATTTAGTTTGACAGTACCTAAGGAGTTCTTCTCCTTGCTCTGTTAACTGTAAACCCGCTCGATCGCGAATTATTAAGGTAGTTTCCAGTTGATCTTCAAGGTTCTTTACGCGTTGGGAAAGGGCTGATTGAGTAATATTTAAAGCTTTGGCTGCCTTAGTAAAGTTTTTTACTTGGCAGGTAGTGTAAAAAGCATCTAAATAATTTGAGTTTAAGCTGTCCATTAATTATTAATTATAATAATAGTAACTAAATTTCAATTAAATTAATTTATTATAAGGTGAACTTAGTGTTCAGAAGCTATGTTTTAGTTTTATTATTAATTAGGCGGCTAAAAGCTTCTGGGGTAATTCTTAAGTAGGATGCTATATCTTTGTTTGTGAGCTGGTTGTGACAATCTGGGAAATCAATTAAAAACTCGTCATACCTTTCTTTGGCGTTAAGCATAAGCAATTGATACTCTCTTTTTTCACGATCGATAAAGTGTTGCTCAAGAGATATGCGGGTGATGGTTTCAAAAGCACGATGCCTTTTATAAAATTTTTCATATTCATACATATTAAAAAGAATCATCTCAGTGTCTTCAATAGCTGTAATATTAACAATAGAGGGTTTTTTAAGTAAAATTGCTGAGTATGAGCCAGTAAAGCGTCCCACGCGGCCAAAATAATGTATGTACTCTTTCCCGTTTTCATTTATAAAACTTCTTTTAACTAAACCTTTTGTTACTAGGCCTAGTCTAGATTCAAAGTCACCAGCACGTAATATAAGTTCGCCCTTTTTATATTGAATCACTGTGCATTGGTCTTCGAAGGCCTCCCACTCAGAGTCAGGCAGATCACTAATACTTTGAAACAGTTTTTTTAACTCTTGTTTGGCTGCACTTTTCACATTCATCCTCAAATAATATTATTTTCAATCATTTGTTCAAAAAAGTCAGTCATAGACTTTTCAAGGGGAGTGTATTCAAGCTTTAACTCCTCTTTACTTTTAAGGTTACTCATGTTCCATGGGTAGCCCACATTCAGTTTAATCATTTTTCGCGTAAAGCCAACTAATGGGGCGGCTAACCATACAATAGTTTTTGGTAAAATAGACTTAGGGAAAGGGTATCCTGTGGGGTATTTTCTCTTAAGATGACTAGCTAGAGAGAGCATATCTGTATTTTCAGCTGAAATAATATTTCTACCGCTAGCTGATGGCATAAAACCGGCATTGTAGTGAGCAATGGCCACATCCCGAACATCCACAGCTCCAATATAAAAGGCTGGAGCTCCCATTTTAAATGTTCCATCTGCCATTTGTTTAACAAGTTTAAAGCTTTCTGATGTGCCAAAGGGGTTTATTCCTGGTCCCACAACGAGGCTTGGGTTGATGGTTACGAGGTCCCATTGGTCTTGCCCTTTGGAAATTTCCCAGGCTGCTTTTTCCGCCATAGTTTTAGAGTAGCTATAAGGTTGGTGGTCAAGACTAGAGGTTTCATTCCAGTTTGACTCATCAGTGTATTCACGACCCTCACATTCAATGGCATCACCTATAATTGAGGCGCAGCTGCTAGTGAGAACCACTCGCTTACAGTCTTTTGACTTATTGATTGATTGCAAAACATTTTGTGTTCCGTTCACAGCAGGAGTGACTAGGTCTCTTTGCGGGTCTTTGATTTCCAATTTAAACGGAGAAGCTGTGTGAAATACAAGCTCACAACCTTTACAAGCTTCATCAAAAGATCCATCCTGGAGTAAATCAGCTTTAAAATATTTAATTTTTCCTGGGAGCTGACTTTCAAGATCATTCAAGTACTTTAGTTTTTCTATGTTGTTAGGGTCACGAACAGTGGCATGCACAGTGAGGCCTTCAGAGATAAGTGTTTTTACTAAATGTCCGGCCACATAGCCAGTGGCTCCGGTGACCATAACTGGTGCTGACTTATTTATTTTCATTGCATATCCTTTGTAATAAAGTGGATCATAAAAAGTAAATCCTTAAGTTGCTCTAATATGGCGAGAATTGTGAGTTGAATGAAGTAGAAATCGCTAAAGTTTAGAGAGTTATTCTAAGTAGTTAGTATAGTAAACTGATACGGTCTTTAAGCCAAGTTATGGTTGTAGAATTTCAACTACTTAAATTAGTAGGGTGTGTTGAGGTTTCATCTAGTTAGATAAGCTTAGATAGGTTTTTAAATGACCAGACGAAACATCAACACGCCCTAATTAAAAATCATAAATGAATTAAGAATTCTGATTAATGTCCATTAGTTTTAATAATTAAAAAAGTGAACTCTGGACTTGATTTAACTTGAATAATGTCGATAATAGTTTATATACATAAATAACTTTAAAGGAGGTTACTATGATCGCAACAACGATAAATACAACAAAGCTAAAAGATCTTTCTGTAATGGTACCTTCTTTTATTTGTTTTTTACCCGATTCGGGGATCGTCTGTTAACACTCATTTAGTGTCCAAGAATAAAAAATAAACGAAGAATATCAAAAGCTTAAAGGTTTTTTAGCTCTGCTATTTCGTTTTGTTATCAAA
>CALLBC010000152.1 GCA_938001965.1 uncultured Bdellovibrionales bacterium
CTTTAGCTATGTCCTCAGGGTTTTTAAGGGATTCATTAAATCCACTTAGGCGCCTAAGGGCTGTGAGTAGTTTTCTGTAGTGAAAGTAAGTAAAAAACTTATTAGCTCCTTTGCGGAGAGCAAAGTCTTTTGAGTGAACAATCCTACCAATTTGTTCATTCACTCTCTCTTTTTTCCTTTCTAGGACGCGGATTTTACGTACTAGTTCAGCGGCATGTTTATTTTTAAGGGCCACTTCATCAGCTTCTGTGACCACTTCATTGGTTAAGTCTGTAATTTTTAAGGGACCATCTTTAATGCCATCAGCTTTTCCAACTAATTCGTTAATGTATTTATTTTGGATAACTCCATCTTCATCTCCAATCTCGGCTAAGATAGCGTAGAGACGAGTTTTTCTTTTTGTTAAGTCATCATCTATGGCAGCTTCTAATTGTGTTAGCGTTTCAGCAAAGCGAACAGGGTTTTTAGCAACTTCAGCTTTTAGACCTTTAATGTAGTTGTCAGACATATTCTTAAAACTTTTATTTTCTCCTAAAGCAATAACCATTTGTAAAGTATTGCCTTCCACCTTTTTTACAATACCAGAACTCGCCACAGGGCCATTGCTCCTAATAATACTATCTACGTGAGAAAACCGACTGGCTGAGGCTGTAGTTACTAAGTTTGCAGCTTTGCCGTTATACTTTCTGTTGAATGCTTTGAGGTCTTCAGCCAGTTCATCAGGGCTGATTTCTTTTAGTGGGGCAGGGCCTGTATAATCAGCTCTTCGAACTCTTAGTCTTTGACGTTGGTGAATTACTGGTGGTTTAGGGGGAAGGGCTGTCCAAATTGATGGTCTGTTAATGGCTTTAACAATGTATGCGCCGGTGTAAATAAGACTGGCTCCTCTTAAGTACCTCAGGGCAGAGCGTGGCTTGCCATCATTATTAGAGCTTAATGAAAAATAACATTCATCAAGAGCAGCTGTGGCGCAAACCGTTTGATGTTCAAGCTCTCTAATTTTTTGTGGCCAAAGGTCTTCGAGCTCATCAATTTCGTTTCCATTTTCATCAACAACTCGATTGCCATCATCATCTAGGTTGTCTGTGCAACTTGTTTTTTTTAAGGAGGCCAGTTGGCGATATTTTTGCTCCTCAATTTTTGCATTATCACTGTTTACTTTGCAGCTGGTTAAAAAAAGTAAAGAAATAGCAAATACTAGAATAAACTTCATTGTGTAGCCCTTTAATAAAATGTGCAGGCTATATTATATTTCTAATCAATTAAATTGGGCATATTTAGAGCATAAAAACTGGACGTAATCAGCTTTAAAATAGAGGGATGAATTCACTACTTTTAATAATCTTGGCTGAGCATGACGAAGATAGGGGTAGAAGTTCTAACTATGCTATTAATCAATAAACTCTTTCTTTAAATTTAGAACAAGCTATTGCAAGTACTTGCATAAGGCACTTTAACTTTTTGTATACTAATAAAAATGAATATGTATTGGCTGATTTTAAGATTAAAATTGGCGGGGCTGAAGGGACTCGAACCCTCGATCTCCGGCGTGACAGGGCGGTGTTCTTATCATTAAAGCCTTAACATTAAAATCATTCTGATTTTTTAAAAACTTACCTTTTCAATTCATTGTTTACTTCGCTTTCCTCTTTTCGCCAGTCAAGTTATCAATTTACATTAATTCAGTCAAATTATTTCAGTTCTGTAAGTATTTGATAATACAAGAGTTAAAGTTTAAACTTGCAATATGTTGCAAGTTATGCTAGGTTATAAATATGTCTCGGCGTATTTATAAGAAAGAGCTAATCATCAATGGTAGAAGACTAAATAAAGTGGTTATAGATCCACATTATGAAGAGAAACACGCTGATTCAATAACAGATGAAATTATTCTTGATTTGGTATCTCATTTAAATGGTAAAAAGTTTGAGCCAACTGATATCGATGAAGGTTATGAATATTTTGTTAATGATTATCTTGAAAGTGAAGGCAAGCTTTATAAGCTCATTTGGCTTTTAAAAGATGATAAACTTTATATCGGAATTGTTAATACCTATAGGAGGTGAGTAATGCGTTATCCATCGAAGAAAAAATTAAAAGAAATGGATGAGAAGCTTAAAAATGTAGAAGGAACAAGAATGCTTGGTTCTAATGCTACACCATCTGAAAAATTTCGTTGGGAGCTTTGCCAGTCATTAGTTAAATATATAGTAGATAGTTCAATTTCTCAGGTTGAGTTTGCAAATATGCTTGGGATTGATCAAGCGAGAGTGAGTGAAATCGTTAACCATCGTATTGATAAAGTTTCGACAGATAAGCTAATAGCATATAACGAACAAATAGACCCTAATGTTGTATTTAAAATAGCTTAGAGGTGTAACTTAGGGCTATAAGTTACACCGACATTGGTTCTGGACCCAGTAACCTTAAAAACTACCTCGCGGTCCTTAAGGCAATAGGATTATTCAAGAGTTACCAAAAATGAGGGTTGAGCGTGGCTGAACCATGCTTATTTTCGATTTTGGCATTCCTTTATTGAGCGTGAATATAATTAGTGATAGCCTCCTAAGTAATGACAAGAGAAAAAAGATTAAACATTTTGCTAACTGATCTCTGCGTAAAACTTGGCTTTTGTCTTCCTGCCTCAGAACAAAAAAATTTAATCAATAATACCCCAATTACTCCTAAAGAGTTTACTGATGCAGTATTTTGGGCTGAAAAGTTGAATCCAGAACATGCTGATAGTCACTTATATAGACAAGTTAAAGCTATGGTTCTTGATGCTTTTGAGGTTATAGATTTAGCATCTGATTCTTAAAACACTTATTTTTCTTCAATAATTTATTTTTAAGCTGAGCTTTCCTGAGCGGTAGTAATCGCTCAGGATTAATGACTTTTTCCGAAGAAAAACAAGTGTTTAAAATATTATACTATTACTTGTTAAAGTAAAATCGATTCATTTTAAGTGGGACCCAAGTAAAAATAAATAAAGCAAAAAGTGGGATCGAGAGCAGTAAATAATGTTTAAACTTCATCAAGCCTCGCCCACAAAAGGTAATATAGGCAGAGCCTCGAGTAATGTGCTCCCCATAATAAGAACAATACCATGTGGCAACGGCAGCGAAGAGAATATAGAAGACAATAGGAATAAATAATTTTAACTGTAGGCTTCTTCTTCTATTTATAATTGAAAACCCGAGAAAAATATAAATAACTCCTAGAGAGATTCCCAATAGGAAGTGGGACACTTCTAAATACTCAGCAGAAAATATTTCCATGCTTGAAAAAATCAATATAATAGAAAAAAGAAAGTTCAGCGCTATTGCGCACTTTACCCAAATCTGATTCAGATGCCATCGACTACTCACAAAAAAACCTCTATTGCAAAAATCTATCAGTTTTAATTATAGGTCGCAAATCAAATGCTCAGGGCGCAAAAGCTCTCTGGATTTCTGAGCATTCACAGGGAAATAGCGAAACTCCTGAATAATTGATGAGAGACTCCGTGCAAGACCGATTTTGGCGAGCATCCCAAGTGCTCGGTATCTCAGAGAAATTCCGAGCAGTGGATTTCTATTTTGCACGGGAACGCATGCCATTTATTCAGCGAAACCAGGAATAATAGTCTTTCTCTCAACAGTGCTGTACAGAAATTCATTTTGAGCATTTGGTTTTCGAGCATCAAAGAGTGGCGTCTAACCAACTTTATAGGCTTCGTGATTATTTCCGAAAAGGCTATTTTTGTGTCACTACTTAGTTACATCCGTCAATTCATTTGAGGGAGGGGTGACATTTTACGGCTGTTCACACTAGCTTTAGAAAATTCTAAGGCGCCTACTGTTGATAATTTCTCATACCCCATTAAAAGCAGGCAAACTTTTTGCTATATACATATTTATGAAGAAAAGCATACTCACTTATATATTTTTAATTGCTTACACCGCAAATGCTCATTCTGAGATTAGCTGTGACGCAGTAAGAGATGTTCCCGAAATACATTATATGCATGGTTTTAGACTGCTATCAGATTTTTGGGCTGATGAGGTTACAGGAATTGATCTTGTTGAGAGTGAGAGAAAAGCTATAAAAAACCAACTTACACCAAGTGAAGTTTATGTATGTGATAGTGATGAAGATAATCACATGAATTTAGTTCGTGGTATAGTTGATAGAGCTTTAAGAATTTATCCCAGTAAAGCAGTTTGCCATCAAAGCTCTGATGGTAAATCTCATAACCCTGAAGTGTTTGCTAGATCTCTATTGGAGGCTGAAAGACATTCATCCATCACCAATCTATCAATGAGTTATGGTGTAAATGGAATTTCAGATCAAATTAGTCATTTAAATAGATCAATTTTGATTCAAGCCTCAGGCAACGACTGGAGTAAAGGGTCGCCTTTACTAAAATTGACCACTAATAATTTTATAAATACTCTAGATGATCCACAAATATTAGTAGGAGCGATGGGCCCTGATGGCATCGCCACTCAGTACTCCCAGGAAGGCAAGAAAGTTTCAATACTAGCCCCAGTAGGTAATTATGAATATACCACTTGCAGTACAAAGCCATGCACTAGCCTGTCTGGAACATCTTTTGCGGCGCCACAGGTTACTTATATGTTTAAAGTTGTTCGTGAATTACTTCCTGAAATATCCAAAAAAAGCTTATTAAAAATCATGAATTTATCAGCAACACCAACATACCATTCTGTATTTGAACAACCTCAGATGAATGGTGTTGGTTTATTGAATGGGTATAAAATGTGGCGCATGTCTTTAAAAATAAAAGATAAATGTAAATCATCTACAAATACTTCTGAATGTATTCAAGCACAGCTTAAGGCTCACGATATAAGTAAATTTGAAAAGAAATATGATCACAGTACATTATTTAATCAAAATTTTCCATCCTGTGGTGCTAGTGAGTTTCAAGGCTTATCTTGTGAAGAAAAAAAGTCTAAATTTAATAACTTGCGAAAGAATTTTCTCTTAGATACAAAAAACGATACCTTGAGAAGGTCTTTACAGTGCGCTTATTCTGATTTGGGCTACAAACATAATGGAATACTTTATGGGAACTTATCCCCAGAAGCTGATAACAACATTATGAGATTTAACTCACAGAGCCCTAAGGCTTTGAGATTCAAAAACTCTAGCCAGCAAGAAAGCTATACAGCTACTATGTCACACAGCATACGCCATAACAAAGCAGTATTAACTCAATTAAGCTTAATGGGTCTGAAAGGACTTCAACTATTGCTAAAACATGGGGACAGGTCTAATTTAGTTATCGGTGTCCAAGATGAAAGTGAAGTACATTTGGGTGAGTACTTAAAAGATAGTATAGAAAATGAATCAAAAGACTCTCTGCAACAAGCGTTGGTTTTGATTAATGATCATCCGACTATAGTTCAACAATATTTTATGTTTTTCAATGGATTTTCTAAAAAATTAACTCATAAACAACGAGGTCAAATTGGACAAATACTTGCCCTTGGTAGTCGAGTAGAAACTAAGAAAGTAGGTTACGATATGATTTATTGGTCATTGATGTTAGAGTTTAATCAAGAGCTTTTTAATTTCTACAAAAATGGCGTCAATGAGGAAGATAGGTGGACTAGAATAAATGTTGAAGATGGGATTGTCAGACTAAAGGAAAACATAAACTAAAACCACTTGAATACTGGGTGACTTTGCTCTCATGACTTAAGCCTTTCTGTGTGTCCAGAAAGGCTTTGCAATTCAATAAATTTTAGCTAGAGAAACAAGTTTTAAACGACCAAAATTAATTTTTTTCACAAACAGGATCTAAAAAGATGTCACCCGATATAATTTGCTCTAGCACTTGAATCTTTAAAGGTAAGACAAATTTTTCCCAATATAAATCTCTTTTTGCAGTGAAGTCTCGAAGGTAAGTCTTATCATTAATAGCTTTTGAGTAATTCATATTTGGAGCATCAGAGATTGCCTTATAGTAAGTCTTTGTTAAATCAAAAAACTCTGGGTTAACACTGCAATTAGCGTATGCAAGAGTTGGAAACATTGAAGGTAGGAGCATTAACATCTCTCTAGACTTTATAAAAACATCCATAACACGTTTTTTATCTTCAGGGGCTAAGTTTATACTATCCATACCTATAGCCCATTTTGAAACCTCATCTGAAAGATCTGACCAAGGCTTTAAGTGCTCACTTAAACTTTTTTGGTGTTCAATGTTGTTCTCAATACGAGCGTTTGAAATAGCTGGTATGATTAAAAGTATTGTAATTAAAATTTTTATATAAGTCATAGTTTACCTCCTAGTATTTTAATACGTATAACAAGATAGGTATGATTTGGTGAATTAAATGCATTTCTATGAAAAATTTTCTCAGCACGCTAAACAAATGCTCAAAAGATAAAAATGAACTGGTTTTCTGAGCGTT
Organism: uncultured Bdellovibrionales bacterium; assembly: GCA_938001965.1. GTDB lineage: Bacteria > Bdellovibrionota > Bdellovibrionia > Bdellovibrionales > UBA1609 > JAHDIR01. Next base: position 6,426 of record CALLBC010000152.1, read on the forward strand.
GGCAGTGAATTGCTGATCATTCTGAATAATGAATGAGATTTTCCGTGCAAAACCATAAAATGAGAATCTCGCAAGCGCTCAGTATCTCAAAGGAATTCCGAGCGAGCAGGCCCCATTTTTGGACTGAAATGCGTCGCTTTTATTCAGTGAACTCTAGAAAAACGCCATTTTCCTCAATGCCCCTGTACAGAAATGCATTTTGAGCATTTGGTTTGGGTGCATATTTCTTGCATATAATAATTAATTTCTACAAAAGGATTTACTATGACCAAACATTATCTCAAGATACTATTATTGACGACTTCAGTCCTCTTCTTTGCAGCAAATGCTTTAGCTGTAGAATGCGGGGTTTACAGAGGTGGAGAGAGTAAGCCTCTAAAAAATTTAAGGTTCGAAAGCTACCAAAGTCCTTCAAAGCCGGTAGAGAGATTGTCATATTCGACCTCAGATATTAGTGTTCATATTTCTTACAACCACGAAAAAAGTGCAATATTTGTCGTTTGGTTAAATTTAAAGTCAAAATCTGAGGTCAGCACACTTGGTGGCTTTAATGAAAATGGTATTTTTAGCTCAGGACATTCCACTGGCAATATTATTAAGTATGAAGAGGAGCTTATCTTCTCTGGAGATCAAGACTTTCGAGTGATGTGCACTAAGTAACTTGATTATAGCGCTGATTTGCACTGAAGAACAGAGCCATAGTGGACACCCGCTATGGCTTAGTATTTATGATTAAAATCACTTTTTAAACAAGTGTTTTAAAAATATTTAGACTTGAAGGGCAAAAAAACCTTTTTGGCCATAGTCGATTTTATATTCAATTTTAGGTGCAAAACCTTTGAATAAAACTCCTTCATATATATTAGTTATTTTATCTTCTTCAATATTTGCAAAAGGAAACACTCTTAACACTCCTCCGGGCTTCAAATGGCTCAGTATATTACCAAGAGTTTCAATGCATTCTGAAAGATCAGCCATTGAAATTAAAAAATATAAAGAATATGAGGCAATAATTTCATCGAAGTATAGTTCTCTTGAGTCAATTTTATAATTCATAGTTTGAAATAAGCCTGTCACATAATTGTGGGGCCATTTTGATTTAAAATCTTGGTATCTTGATGAACCTTTTTTCCAATATTTGCTTTGAGTTAAGGCATCAATAGCGTAGAAGTCGCTGTTAGAGGGGCTAGAATTCAAGTTCTTGAGAATAAAGTCCGAGCAACCTTCACCTAAGCTAAGTAAGCTAAAATTACAAGTTTCCCTTTGGTTAAGGCGGGTAATAGACCTCAAATTTTTATCAATATAACTAAGATATTGATTTACCATTTTAGCCTTTCTATCTGTAACCTCATCCCAAACAAAAAAATCATTTTCCATTAAAAACCCTTTTTGCGACCTTATCCAATTAGAAATAAGCTGTACAGGAAACAAATGATAAACGTGGCGGCAAGCACTGGTTTATATTGTCTTAGCATCATTTTTTCCAACTGAGATCAGAAATTAGAAAAATGTGGCAAGCCTAGCAAAGCCGCAGTGCTTATGTATAATCAGGTTTTCTTGTTGTAGTATTCAATCACGATTCTAGTGAGTCAAAATAATTTACTTTACCAATTATTTATCTAGGGG
>CALLBC010000153.1 GCA_938001965.1 uncultured Bdellovibrionales bacterium
AACAAAGAAGGAGCCTGAAGTTGAATTTTAAAAAACTAACAACAGAAACAATAAATGCACCCTAGTTATCCACAAAATCGAGAATTAATTACCAGAAACAATAATTAAATTGCTATTTATTATAGCATCAGACTAATTTAACTAAGAACATGGGTGGTAGACTTTTCGAATATAATGGTGGGTGACTTTTCAACTATAAAAACTAAAACATGGCTAAGTACTGAGTTTGAAGGTGGTCGCCATTCGCGTAGAATTTAAAAGATAGAGTCAATTTAAAGCAAAAGAATAATATTAGGTTGAGTACTTATATTGAACTTAGTCTAGGGCTGGCTTAAGAGGGTTAATTTGAACTTAGTCGTGCCAACAAAATTGATATTTAATTCAAAAAAAAATGCATCAAATTTCAATAGGGTCAGCTCCATAAGTCGATTTTGGGATTGTTCTAAACTTTAAAATAGTCTAAAGCATAGCAATATAAATCTTCTTCATCTTTAGCAGGTGCAGAGACTTCATTACGAATTTTATCGATGGCAGTTATCAAAATCTCTCTGATGAGATCAGCTCTGTCTTTAGAGAATGATATAACGGATGAATAATGGAAGTCAGCAGGAGAATTTAAGTCAATATTTTCCGAGGCTTTTCGCTTCCAATTGTGATTATGATATATTGAAAAAACTGAAGCCTTTTTGATATGTAAATTACCACTAGCATATTTAACTAGCCCTTTATTATCTATCTTACAAAGTTTAGCAGATACTAAAAAACTTAATATATTTTCAGTCAAAGAAATAGGGATATTTAATCGCTGAGAAATTAATTTTGAATTTGAAAACCCCTCAATAGAAGTAAGAACATGTACCGCAGCATATACCCAACTACTATAATACTTCTCTTGAACAGCTCTAGAAACATTTTTTGTCGAAGATTTATATCTACTAGCAAGCTCTTTTCGTTCATTTTGAATTTGATGAATTTGATTTAGCTTAAATTTTTTAAGCCGTGCAGATCCAGCGCGCTCTTTCTGTATAAGTAGTAATAAGTACTCTGTTTGTGCCTTACTTAGCTCTAAATATTTGCTAAGTGCGAAACCTTGGTCTTCAGTTAAGTTTTGTCGCCCTGAAAATATATGTGACACATACGACGTATTTGAGCTTATAGCTCTTGAGAGTTTAGACTTAAACCCACGCCCACCCTTATCTGGGTCGTCACTAAGGGAAGATAAGTATTCAATATAGTTAGTAAAGTTATAAATATCCATTGCTTATTGTATTATAAACATAATGCTTATAAATTTACAACAATATCCTGTTTTTTTGGGCATTTTTATTGCTATAAGTATAGTTATGAACTTTATATGTATTTTATTTCTTTTTGTATGCTTTAGTCTTGGCTGTAATAACTCTAAAACTCAAGTACCTAATATAAGCCAAGCTCAAGGTGGAGAAAGCAGTGGTGGTGGTGGGAACATATCCTCTACTAGCAAAAGTCAGATTTTAAATTCAATTAATCAGGCGAAAAGAAAATTACTGCAACCAAACACTCCACTGATATACGCAAGTTCCTATGTATATAGTAAGTACGGCGATGGTGATGGTGATAAATTCAACACCTTTGTATTACAGATGAATGGTGTCGACTCGAAAAAAAATTCAGGAATTTACATAAATGAAAAATTATCGTTAAAAGAATTTCTTATGAAAACAAGTTTTTCATATAGCGATTGTCTAAGCAAGCACGATGCTTCATTTAAACTTCATAAAAATAGTTTTAGTATTTGTTTGGATATTGCAAGAATCCAAAAAAAGACCTCAAGTTTTAATTTCGACTTTGAGGTACTAGGTTTAATTGTACATGAAGTGTCTCACTTATATGGATATGGTGAAAGTGATGCTGTTTTCTTTCAAAAAATGACTCTTGAGTACCTTTATAATGGGGGATACTTGCCAGTGGCGAATAAAGTTGAGGCCTATATTAAGGAGTTAAATTTAATAATATCGAACTTAGAATTGTACTTAGAGAGTAACGAGCAAATGTTATTAGTTAAAGCTCTTTCAAAAATTGATACGCTTGTAAATTTAAATGTGTTTCTAAACTTCAGCTATAGACAATTTGAAAGAAATAATAATAAAGAAATATTTCTGAATATTAATGGTGTTATCAATAATTTGAAGTTTCTAAAAATTGCACAGGAAAATAATAATAAACAACAAGTGGCAGCTGAAATTACTGAGATCATAAAGAAAATAACTAGAAACGTAATAGCTGCTGAAGAATTATTATTAACAATCAAATAAATATAATTTTATGAACCAAAGGAGAAAAAAATGTTAAAAAGTATACTAGTGTTTTTATTTTTGTGCTCATCATTAAGTGCTGTAGCTAACAATCAAGGAAATGTAAATTGCCTTGATAAAAAGACTTTAATTACAATTAATACTATGGCAGCCACTGTAGATGATTATAGAAGATATTTAGGTTTTATAGGCTTTCCTGGTGTGATTGCGAAGTTGAACTCAGGTGGAGATAGCGCATTTATTGAGTTTGATACAAGAATTGCACCTATTGATATGTTAAATGATCAATTGAAAAGCTTGGCCACTAATAGCCGAAATATAGTAGTTCAAACTTTTTGTGATAGAATTAATTAATATTAAAAAATAATTTAGAGGGGTATGTATGGGGTTATTAAAGTTGACAATATTAAATATATTGGTTTTGGTTTTATCAAACTTGGCTTACGGAGTTCAGGAAAATATATTTAAGTTGGATTCAGATCATAGTTGTAAGGTTGGAGTAAATAAACAACAAGATGTAGTAATTTTAACAAAAATATCTTGGGGTGATAATTGCCCAACATCACAAACTTTAGCGGGACCTTTCTTAAGAAGTGGATATGATATGCCTAACACTTATATAAATCAGACATGTAATGTGGACAGTGTTAGGGACGGAGGCTTTTTTGTATCTTGTTATGTTGATTTGTTTTTAAGTGACAGTATATTTACGATTACCTACTATAGACCTTATTATAATACTATAGATACATTAGCTTTTATAAAAGACATATAAGAAAAGCCAGATCATTAAAATGACCTGGCTGTAAAATTATTTTGTTAATTGTTTAGTGTAGGCCCGATAAGACATCGGGCCTTGTTTATGGGCCTCAATAGCCAAGGTTTTAATATCAGTGATTGAACAACTTTGCATAAGTGCAATGATGGATAGTGTGATAAAGCCTTTAAAAATTGTATCTAGTAATTCCATTTGTCTCTCCTAAATTTTAAGCTGATGTAACTAGCTCTGATGCATACTGAAAAACCATTTCTAGTTTTTCAGTGTTTAAATTATTAATTAAAGATCTCATTCGTGTTTCAACTGAAATTGAACTCAGTCTTGATTTTTTGTTGGTGTAATTGCGGTAACTGGATTTTTTATATCCGTAGGCGCAGAGTATTTTTTTACGTAATTCGGTATCAATGGGTTTGTGGGAGTTTTCTATTGAGAGTGCCAGGCCATATTTACGTAAGCACTGCGTCCGGAAATATAGCTTGGCACTTTTTTATTTTTATGCTTCGTAATCGCCTACCAAGACTTAAGCCCTGAGCGCTCATCAAGCTGAGTCTTGAAACGAGACACCTGTTGACCAAAGTTTAGACATAAACATAAAACTGTTATAAAGTTATATAAATAATAGAGGTATGTTTATGTGGAAAAGAATTGCACTAGTTAGTGCCTTGGGGTTAATTACTCTTGTAGGTTTTAATAACTGTGGTGAAGGCTTCCAAAGTTCAGGGGTAGAAGGATTACAGTTTAGCTCTGAGCAAATAGGGCCAGGAACACGAACTATATTATCACGTGAAGACCAGATAAGAAATACAAAACCTCAGGCTGGCGGTAACTTTAGCTCTCCATATAGAATACTAACTGGGGCTGAGGTAGCCAACTCATTATCTTCAATACTTTCAACGTCTTTTGATGATATTATAATACAAGGATATTTTCCTGAGGCAACAAATACTTTATTTTCAAATTTTCAAGATAACATACATATTTCAATGGCTCATACAGTGGCTTTAAAAAAAATAGGTGAGCTTGTTGATGAAAAGTTAAGGTCTAACAATTTTAATATTTTGTTAAGTAAATTTAACTGTTTAAAAATAGCTGAAACCGAGCTGTGTAGGAAAACGATCATTGATCATTATTCTATTTTATTTTTACGTCGAAAAATATCTACAGAGTTGTTTTTCACATATGATCAATTCTTAAGTGATGATCAGTTTGGAGAGACCTTAGTGGAAAGGGTTGTTCTATTTCTTTCTGCATTATCTCAAAGCTCATCATTTATTATTCGTAATGAAGTGGGGGACTTGTCAGGGAATTCATTTGTATTAAACCAGTTTGAGATTGCTAGTCGTATATCTTTTTTAATCACTGGAGCAGGACCTGATTTACTGCTTTTAAATGCTGCTGCAAGTGGAGAGCTTAAAAATGAAAATATAAGAAGGAGCCATGCAGAAAGGTTGCTGTCATCAGAATTAGGTAAAAAACGTATTATTGAATTTAATAAACAGTTATTTAATATTCAATCAATAAATGTTAGTCCTGAGCAATTAAAACAAGATTTCATTAAAGAAACAGAGCTCTTTATTGAAGATACTGTTCTTACTAAAAATGAAGCTTGGAAGAATTTATTTACTAAAAATAAAAGCTTTATGAATAGAAGTTTAGCCGCTCATTATGGAGAAGCAGCAGTTTCAGGTGATGAATTTATTTTAGTCCCTTACACATCTGGAAAAAGAAGCGGTATATTGTCACATGGGTCTTTTTTATCTGCCGGGTACGGAGGTGATTCAGAAAGTACAAATACAGTGCGTCGAGGTTTGCAAATAGCAAATGACCTTTTGTGTATGGATATACCCTCTCACGCAAACTCAAATATAGGGCTGGATAATCAACAAGCACCCGGTGTTTCTTGTAAAATTGAAGGTATAAAATCTTTTAACCTCTCAAAAAGTAACTCTTGTCATACTTGTCACTCTATTATTGATGGGGCTGGGCTGGGTTTGGAAAGGTTTAATTTATTAGGGCAATACAGAACAACATATAAAAATAATAGTGAGTGTAGCGCTGTTGAGCAAGGAACGATCCTTGATCAACCATTTGAAAACATGATCGATCTAGGGCGTATAATCTCTTCTAGTCAATCTTTAGATTTATGTTTAGTCAGGCGTGTCGCGGAATTTAGTTTTGGTAATAAATTAAACTTGGGACAATCATTATCTTTTAGTGAAGAACTGTTAAATTACAACCAAAATAAAAACTTAAAAAGTTTAATAGTAGACCTAGTTTCAAGTTCACAGTTTTTAAGGAGAGATAAATGAGCAGAAAATTGAACGAGTTCAGCCGTAGAAAATTTTTACGGGGGGCAGGTAAAATTATGCTCCCTCTACCTATACTTAATTGCATGTTAAATTCAAATGGCACCGCTTACGCACAGGGCGCAAAAATTCAACCGTTTTTTTTATATGCCATTAATGGACTGTCAACGGGAGCTTCATTTCGTCCTGGAGCAGTTCTTTTGCCAGACAATAGTGGCTACAAGGCGTTTGATAGCAGAGGAGTAAACTGTTACTACCCCTTAAAATTTGGAAAATTATCTACACAAAATATTTCATTACCACTTTCAATGAACCCATTAAATAATTTAAAAAATGACTTTAATATAATTACTAACTTACAAGTGCCAGTTGCAGATGGCAACCCAGGTGCCGTTACGCCAAGTATATCGACCGGATTTTTTAATCATATTGGTTTATATAGTTTACTCTCCGGAAGTGGAAAGTTTGATGTTAGATTTAAAGAGATCAGGGATAT
>CALLBC010000154.1 GCA_938001965.1 uncultured Bdellovibrionales bacterium
TAAAATTTAAACCAATCTATATTTAAGCAAACCAGTTGCTCTTCAGGAGAGTCCTTAACTCGCCCTTGAACTTTGGCGATGAACTTAACAATGTTCTCTCTTATGATCTCGGTGTCTTCCACAGATAATGTCATTGGCGCCGAGTAATGAATGTCTTTATGATCCCACTTTTGCATGGCTTGAATAGACTTAAGCCTCCAGTTGGTGCGATGGGAATTAACTAGTGTTGATTTAGCATCTAAGTGCGTGCTCTTAGCTCCCACTGTGATCTTTCCATCTTTTTCTACGCATAGACCTGTGTTTAATAAAAACTCAATAGCCTCACGCACCCGTGCTCTGGGCATTTTAAAGTAGTCTGCAAACTCCTCAATGGTGTTGTAATTAGGTAAGGCTGAGAGCATCCTCAGGCCGCTATAATGCCAATCAGAGTAAAATAATGCTCTATGAGCATCTGTGATTTCAGTGTCGGCATTAACTCGTGATTTAATTGCCAAAGACTGCTCCTTTAGCTGTGCGCACTCTTTGCTGTAGTAATCTTGTAAATCCTTAGTGCCTGCCCTCTCTTTTAGTATTAGGTTTATAAAGTACTTACCTTCTAATTCTGTATGGCCTAAGAAGTTATTAAGAACTAAGCCTTGTTCAGCTGTTAAGTTCCTGGTGCCTTTAAATACCTGGCTAATCACAGTGGAGTTTACTCCTAATGCATTAGCCATTAAACGGAACTGCCCCCTTCCCTTTTTAGGCATTTTGGCCACTTGGCCCTTGATATATCTCTTATAATCAGAAAAATTAAAAATTAGCATATTACAGTAATATCGGTTATTTATACGTAAAACTTTACAATTATGTTAATTTAATAGATTACTTTTAAAGTAATAAACCTATAATTTCGATCTGAGAAGAATTATAAATAAGAAGTAACAAGAGCATATATTAACTCATCCCTTGTAAAGCAGCCTTGTCTCGTAACGTTACACAAAATGAAATTAGAACGTGAATAAATAAGGAGAAGGAAATGTTTAAAGTAAGCGAATTACTATCGATTGTAGGTGTTGCCATTGTTTTGTTGGTCACAGCTTTATTTTTGGTATCTATACCCGCTCATGGCAACTCAACACAAGTTACAGTGATTACAAAGAATGTCAAAAAAGTGGAGCAATCAGTTTCTAGATTTTATAAAAAGTTAAGTCGCAATGACCATTTATAAATTAGAAATTTTAAAACATTAGTCGAAACGCAATGTTTAAACTACTTATTTAATAAAAAGGGGGGGAGTCTTTTTATGCACAATAAGAGGATGTACTTAAGATAAAGGAGTCAATTATGAGTTTAATAATTAATCTTATTTTAAAAATAACAGCAGCAGTAATGCACTTAATGCTGGAGCTAGCATTTTTGGTTTATATTATTTTTTACACCTTCTTTAATACAATTGTGACTTCGATGATTAGCTTTATAGAAAGAATTACTGGCCTAAAAGAGCTTTTTGATTTCTATGAAAATGGGTTTGAAATGGGTTCTGTAAATAGCGATAAACATAAGTCGAAAAAAAAAGCAAATTTAAGAGTTGTGGAATAAATTAAACATTGCCTCCTTTAGAGGTCTTAGAGTTTAAATTCTTTTGTTTTAGCTGATGGAAATTAGTAATGCTAATTGGCTATATCTTATATAAGGAAACGGCAACACTAAGGTCTATTGTCAGAAGGCTTGATCACTCAGTGCCAGTAAAATAATTTAAGATAGCTATATTCATGCATATACATAGACTTTATGGTCTAGGTTTCCTTAAATATTTCCTATAAATAATAGATAATTAGACTTGGTTTTTAAAGGAATAATATCTATGAAATTTTTGATTATTGTTAGCCTGTTTATTGCTGGATTAGTTACTTTTAATAATATTCAATTAAAATCAGAAGCTAATGTTAAACGCAACCTTGCCATGGCTACCATTGCAAGAACATATGGCGAGGGGGTTTTGTCAAAAAATCATAGTAGTGATTTTATAGCTTTAAAAAATAAATACATCCTCTCAAATGGCAAAATTGACCTGGCAAAGGTTGCAAGCACGATACAGTTTTTAAAAAACCGTAGAAAGCAACTTTATAATTCTATTTTCTTAAATGAAAAGGAACAGGCTGTGCGAAGATTTGGGTATAAAGATAAAAAAGCCCATGAAAAAGCTCTAGAAGAAATTGAAGGTGGAGAGAGCTTTCTCTTTTTATATGATATTGCAGCTAATGCCTTGAAAAATCTAAAAGAAGACTCCACCATGAATGAAGTTAACCGTATTTCATTATTTATTACGTCAGCAGAAGACTTTCATCAAACTCACCTGTTGAGCGAAGAAGTAAATGTTATAAAAAGTTTTCGCAATTTTTTTAAAAAAATTAAACTGGATGATATTAATGCTGTTGAAGCTTCTAATTTAGTCAAAGATGGAAAGTCTCTAAGTAGTACTGATATTTTTAATTTGAAAACGAATAAATTTGATATATCTGATCTAAACCCAGCAAGCGGCCCAATTTGGGTTAATAATAAAGTTGAAAACTACGATCCTTATAATGAAAAATTTTATGACAAAGGCCGCATTCCTGAAAAAGGAGTTGAACTTCATTATAAAAGAATGGGGCGTGGTCAAGTAAAGTTAAAAGCCTATTATTTAAATAAAAAAGGGAAAAAAAGAAGTGTTACAATAAAGCTTGGTCGTGAAGCTCACCCACAGTTATATACAAGTCAAATGGCAAGAATATTGGGTTACACCTCTTTGCCCATTGTTTTTAGAAAAAATATTAAGATGTACTTAGGTGAAACTTCCTATAGTGAATTCACAACGGCATGGGACAAAGCTCATGTGGGGAATACGGCCTCACAAGCAAGAAGAACTTGGTTTTCTAGAGCTGGGCAATATACATATGATAAAAACACTCATAGTGTAACTTTTCAAGATGGTTTTTTAGAAGCCTACCCTAGTAAAGGGAAATATTATTATAAAGGTGGACCGTTTAGGTCTTCTAAACATGGCTTCGTCAATCGTCGTGAGTATAGAGCTTTATTGCTATTTTCAGCACTTGTTAACTTAGTTGATAATGGCGATAAAAATATTCGTATGGATGCTTTTAGAAACTCTGAAAGTGAACCTTGGGTTCCATTGTTTTATTTTAATGATTTAGGGACAGCCATGGGCCGGTGGTACTCAGCTTTTAATACAATGTCAGTGAACGAATTTGGTGGGAAAGTTGCTTATAAGAAAAAAAATGGAAAAGTACATTTAAAATATATAAGCAGGCACCCTAACTCCAAGACCTATAAAACATCTACAGCTAGTGACTACAAGTGGCTAATTAAAAGAATGGCACGTATAACTCCTAAGCAGCTCAATGATATTGGGTTAGCATCTGGACTCCCTCCTTTTCTGGCAGAACTTTATGCAGAAAAAATTAAGAGACGTATCAATAATTTGATAAGCGCCTTTGAAGTTAATAGTAAAAAACTATCAATCACCTCTTATGAAAGTTTACATGACAAATTCCCTAAATATATTTCCAAATCAGGAAAATTAAAACCAGAGGCTGATAACTTTGATAATAATTCCTGGCACACTGGCCCTTCCGCCACATTAACAGAGATCATTAAGCAAGAAGGTAGTAACTACGTGCATGATGCTGTGAGCTCTTTATTAAAACTAAAATTACCAGTTGTTGGTGAAGCTCTATTTTATAATCAAACAGGCGGCGCTGTTTCTTTGACTGGAGTTCGGAATATTAGGCAAAATAACTTTCACGGCCCAAGCCAAAGAAGAGTGAAAATCCAAGACACCTGGAGTTGGGGTTTTTCTCTTGGGGCAAGTCCTTCGCAAAAGCTCAGTGATCCCAATAATAAAAGTGAATTTTATTTACCTCTTGGCCTCAATTTAAATTATGAGGTTTCTCATATACACTCTGCTGCAACAATAAAAGAAGCGAACTTAAAAGATTACTCTAGCGTGATACTACCTTGGAACTTTACTAAAATAAAAGAGAATTTAAAAATTGGTGATTCTGTGCGTATTATTGAGTCTAAAAACTTTACTGTTGGTGGTATAAAAGGTCAAATCAGTGATCAGATTAGGCTGCAGTTAGATGCCCTAAGGTTTCTTAAAATTAAGTCTAAAGAAATCTATATACATAGAGTTTCTAGGAACGAAGTGGAAATGGTTATTCAAAATATAGTAGATGAAACTGATATTCGTAGTGGTTTTGATATAAAAATATTTTTAGAGCTGGCCTTGTCTATTGGGCAAAAGAAAGTAAAAACAAATTACGATTACCTCAGGCTTGATTTAGATAAATTTAGTGAGCAGGAAATACAAAGCCTTTATAGTAAAATTTTAAAAACTCGTAATATAAAAGATTTGCAAAAAGAAATTGGCGCGCACACCTCATTAGTCAAAAGTGAAAAAGAAAAGTATTTTGGCTGGAAGTTGTTACTTTGGGGTTATGATAGTAGTAGAGTTAATACGACTTATAGCCTTAATGGGATTGAAAACCGTGTTAGTGATGCTGATGAACCTCAAGAGAATAAGTATCAAATTTATAGTCATAGTACCAAAAGAACTTTCACTAAAGCTATAAGTAATGTTTGGGACGAAGGCCAGGTCAGTGATAATGACATTAAAGAGCGTAATATACTTAATGGTTTAAACATACTGTTTCAATTTTTTGATAAACAAAATAGTATTGATATTTCAACCTATTTACAAGCCAATAAGAAATCTTCAGAAATCAAAGACCTCATGATTTTTGTTAAAGTGAACAGATCTAACAATTACATTGCAACATCAAAATTTAAGAAAAAATATATAGACTACTTCAGTAAAGTTGTTGGAGAAGATCCCGAAACTTATTTTGACTATAAAGTCTCTGATGAGCAGAAGTACCTCTCGCCAGTTAGATCTCAACTTGATTTACAAATAAGCTTTAAAGGCATTCAAAACGTTATTAGTAAGGCAGAGCAAAGAGAAAATTTTTGTAATAAAGATATTAATTGTGAAAATAATCTTGCTAACGCTGTAAAGCTTATTAAGTACACAAAATCTTTGCTAAATAAAAAATACAGTCTTAAAAATAGAAAAGAAATTATAACTAAAAAGCTTTATAATTTATCATCGTTTTTTGAATATCTCGTTGGACATAAAGCTTATAAAATAAAACAGCTGCGTGAGCTAGCTGGCAACAAAAATATTTGGATGATCACTCGTATTAATGGGGTTCTGCCTGGTCATCACCCATTTGCCGTTGCTCGAAGCTTGCCTCTTTATGCAAAAGAAATTGGTAACTATCAAGGGAGAAGCCCACTTAAAAAAGTAGCCCTAAAATATCAGTTTTTACCAAAGCAAAATTTATTTTATGATTCACTCTTGCCCGATGTCCCTTATTAGTTACTTACAACTAATTTTTATTTTTTCAACTATCTTAAAATAAGTTTTTAGAAAAATTTTTTTGCATAATATATATAATTCATGGCTCGCAGTGGGTGGTTATTTATTAAACTATCCATGTAATATTTATATAACGCCCCTCTTAAGTACCTAATATTTTGTGAGATTATTGGCCCAAATATTGCTTATATACAATTGAATAATAGTTTTCAGTAATAATGATAACCACATAAGAAGGAGGAGTTCTGTGCTCGATCAATTAATGCTTAGTACATCAGTAACTCACCCTACAATAGTGCTTATTGTCTACTCTCTTTTGCTTGCCTTTGTTTTAGGAGTTGGGCTAGCCATTGTGTATATTCGATCATTTAATGGTTTGTCATATTCTAAAAACTTTATTCACTCAGTCATTTTAGCTCCCACAATCATTGCAATACTGATGCAGTCTATAGGCAATAACTTGGCTGTGGGTATTGGTATGTTTGGCGCCATTTCAATGATACGTTTTCGTTCTAATATTAAAGATCCTCGAGATATGTTTTTCTTATTTGCCTCGGTAGCTCTTGGTGTGTCTTGCGGTGTTCATGCCTATAGTATAGGTGTAATAGGATTTCTCGCTTTTACTTTATCCGTGATCGTACTTCATTTTTCACCATTATCTGAAAGCACAACACATCATGGGCTATTAAGATTTAATTTGTATCAAAATTCTGAAGTTCAAAATGCCGTTGACCAAATTTTAAAAAACTATTGCACACAAGCTACTTTGATTTCAATAAGGGAGCTTTCTCAAGGTGAACGTTTAGATTATGCCTATCAAGTTACAATAAGAGCAGACAAAACATATGATAGCTTAGTTAAAGAGATTAAGAGTTTAGATTCAGCTCGTGGTATTAATCTCATGTTGCAAAGCTCAGTGGTGGAAGTTTAATGATTGGTCATTATAGAGCAAAATTTAAAAATCTTTATAGAGCTAATAAAGTTCTATGCTTAGCTATATTGGCTTCGGTGATTGTTTTATTTTTCTTGGGGCAACTTACATCTAATGAGCAAGTTTCATTTATTGGTTTAGCTGAGAGCAAACAGTTGAAAGTTAGCTATGATCAACCAGTGCAAGTTAAAAAAATAATGATTATACCTGGGCAACAAGTTAAAAAAGGTGACTTACTTGTTGAGGTACAGCAACCAGAGCTTGAAGTGAAAATTAATACTCTTAATAATGAAATTTCATCTTTAATTAATGAGTTTAAGCTTTCTAAAGAGATTGCCACTCAAAAAAAGTTTATTGAATCTGATTTTGCCAAATATAGTGACGATCCGCAGATTTTACTGATTTCTTCTAAAAACAAACAGTTGGAATACCTTTATAATCAAAAAAGAAAGCAAAAATACTATGCCGATTTTAATGGTTTCGTTGATGCTGTGTTTTTTAAAGCCGGAGAAATTGTTTCGTCATTTACGCCTATAGTTCAAATAAATTCAATTTCACCTGATTACGCGAAGATATATTTACTTGAAGGCTCACATAATCAACTTAGTCTGGATGAAGAAGTTACGATCTCTTCATTGGTCAGTAATTATAAAGTTAGAGCTCAAGTTGTAAACCTAGGGAAGAGTATGGTTCAGCTCCCTACCCGCCTGCAAATAGCTCCTCAAATTATTCAATGGGGCCGTGAGGCAAGAATTAAGTTGCCTGAAAATAATAAGTTTCTTGTTGGTGAAAAAATTCATGTTACTAACTCTTCAAAAGGCTTTCTTGTGAAGAAAGCTAAAGCTGAAATTGTATCTGAGCCTTATATAAATGCTTCAGTAGTAAATGATAAAAATGGAGCAGAAATTCTAGCTGATATCACAGGCCGTTATCAGCTTAAAAATATAGATAAGGGGTTGAATTTTAAAATCATAGATTCGACTAGTAACAAGCAAGCCTTTCCAAAATTATCAAAGCAATTAGAATCAAGTGTCTATAAAAGTCTTCGAGCTAAGTCTGCTAGTTATAAAATGAAATTCTTAAAAGATTTTCAAGTCATTAGTTTTACATTATCTGACAGTTCTCTTTACTTGGGACTTAAAAGTAAGAGTATTGAGTCTAAACTAATAATACTAAAAGCAGATAATTTTAAAGAAAACATTACAAAAGAACTTGATCTAAGTATTTGGAAAGAGATTGAATTGCCAGTGAACCATAATCTTGAACTTGCAAATATAGCTATCAAAGATAGTAAGCTTGTTTTCACTGCAAACTCAGGACGTTCTGAACAAAAACAAATGACCTATGCTTTTGAGCTGGACATTAGTAATGATAAGCTTAAACTTATTAACTCTTGGAACGATAGAGTGATTCAAAGCCTTAAATATGATTCTCAAGCTAAAACTATGAATTTAGTTCTAAGTTCAAAATCTGGTGGAGGAAATAATGAGATTATTGTTATTCGCTAGTGTTTATGTCTTCGCGTCACTTTCCTTCAGTGTGTCTCTAGCGAAAGATGTTAAATTAAGTGCTAAAGACTTTGTCCAGCAGGCAGTGAGCAAGACTGCCCATAGCTCACTTCAACTTATTGAGCATAAAGGAGTATCTTGGTTCCCCAGAACTCAACTCAGAGCTGAACGTAAAGGTGTAGAAAAAAATGGAGATAAGTCTGATTCGTTTGGTTTGCGATTTTATAACTCTGGAATACTTAGTTATAATAAAAAAAAGAAAATGTCGAATAAGGTTCATAAACTAATAAATCTATCAAAAATGCAATTAGCGAATTCTAACGTTGTTGCATTTTACGGTTATTTTGTCGATGCTTGGTTATTAAAAAGTACTTTATCGGCCTTATTGAAAAAAAATAATTTTTTAAAAGCAAAACAGAAAAATACTTCTGTTGTAATAGAGCAAATTCAAATTAAAGAAAAAATTGACGACACTTTACTAAATATTCAACTGAACAAAGAGTCTATGAACTCATGGTCAGAGAAAATGAAGATTCTTGGTTTAGCCACGGACATTAATGCGATAGACACTTACTCTTTGTTAAGTCCAAAACAGGCATTAGCAAACTTAAAAATTATTGGTGTTATTAATAATGATAGTGTATCTGAAAAAATTGAATTGGAAAAAGACATTGCACAATTAGAGCTCGACTTAGAAGTGGATGACCGCAGAAAAGTACTGGACCGCTTAGATATCTCTTACGAAAGAAAAGATGATGGTGAGAAAGTCTATAGTGTTGGCTTGTCATTTAATGTTCCATTTTTGGAGGGAGACAGTGCGCAAAACAACTTTAAAAACATTAAAGCTAATCAGAGAATAGTGCAATTAAATAAAGAAGCCCTCTTGGCTAAAGTGCAATCTAAAAATATGAACAAAAATTTTTTATATAGGTCTCAAAAATTACAAAAAGACTTAAATGACCTAATTACACTTAAGAAAAGAGTAAACTCCTTCAAAAAAAATAACTTTAAAATGTATAGCACTCTTTTTGAACATTTACTAAACAAGAAAATGCGCTACTATAGCCAATACCGTGAATTTATTGGGCTGTATTTACTGCAACTCAGTTATAGTGAAAATAATTTAAATATGAATAAAAATTACTTGAGAGCCTTGTAGTATGAGTGGT
Source organism: uncultured Bdellovibrionales bacterium (assembly GCA_938001965.1). Lineage (GTDB taxonomy): Bacteria > Bdellovibrionota > Bdellovibrionia > Bdellovibrionales > UBA1609 > JAHDIR01. The sequence continues at coordinate 9,028 of CALLBC010000154.1, forward strand.
GTAAAAAAAACCAGTTTAAATTACGAACGTTATGAGCTCAAGTATCATATCCCTATAGATATGGTTGATGATATATCTGAATATATTTCTGCTTATTGCCAATTAGATCACTTTTCAGAAATTTCTCCTGATAAGTATTATGTTATTAATAGTCTCTATTTTGATTCACCTAATAACTATTTATTAGAAAACAAAAGAAGTAAACTTTCTGAAAGGTACAATATGCGTGTGCGTTCTTATGGTAGAAAGCCAAAAGATTTTTGCTTTTTTGAAATTAAAGAAAAGTATGGGAAAATTGTACGTAAAAAACGAGCTCTATTTAAGGGGGCTAACTGGCATGAAGTTTTTGAAAATATGGATTTAATTCACACCGTTCCAGAGGACTCTAAAGCAAATCTATGTAAATTTATTGAAAACTATATTCGTTTAAATTTGGAGCCAAAAATTTTAACCCAATACAGCAGGAAAGCTTATTTCTCTCTCTATGACGAATATGCTCGTGTAACTTTTGATAAAAATTTAAAGTTTCAATATGAAGATGGTTTTAACATTAAGCCCAATCCTGAAAAAACTCAAAATTATGATGATTTGGAAAAGTTTGGGGGTGGCGGGAGCCAAGTTATTTTGGAGTTAAAAAGTTATACTAAAATACCAACTTGGATTATTGATTTAATCAAATACTTCGGTTTAAATCATAGGTCTTTTTCTAAATATGAAAGTTCGATGATGGAGTCTTACAATAGAAAGTACGACTTTGATTATATGCGTGATTTTGTTTCTAATTACACTACTACTTTATAGTGCTATTAATTTAGTGAAATGGCTTCATAACTTTAGAGGAAAGAGTGTTGATTTATGTTGAGCTATTAAGAATCAAGATGAGTTCTATAGGCAGTGATTATAATAATATTAATGTTTGCAAGGATTTTATCTTAACGGTTAGAGCTAAGAGTAGAATTGACAGTTTGGTTATTACTCATTCCAGAGTGAGCCATATTAAATCCGAAAAATCCAACGGCAACGAGGATAAATAGTGCAATAAATCTTTCGGATATATTCATGTAATTAGTACCCCATTCCTACTGCGTTAATAGAATTTTGATCTTCTAATTCTTCAGCCATTGAGATTTCATCTTCAAACTCATCTTTAATGGACTTTTTCATTTGCTTAACAGTTTGCTCATCGCTCACTGACTCGGCTGGTAGGTCATTTGAAATATCGTTCTCTTCAATTAATGACTCAACTTCAACTTTTTTGACTGTCTTTTTTCCTGGCATATAAGTGGCTGTTTGTCTTTTAACAGTAATAACTTTTTTTGGAGTTTTAATACTATCAAAGCTATTATCATCACTATCGTATCTATCAAACTGATCTCTTAAGCTAGTTTCTGTGGCATTTGAATCAAGATCTGCTTGATCAACAATGCTGTGACCAACAGCTGCTGATTTTTTAACAATCTTTAATTTAAGTGCGCTAGCGTTGCTTGCGAAAAATACTACCCCTAGTATTGCTGCTATTTTTAAACCTTTCATTTTGACCTCCCCGTCTTGCCATTTATAAAAGCAAAACTCTGGCCCGCTGGACAGGAAGCTGTTAGATCTGAGGCCATTGGGATGTACAAATAATTAACAGAAATCGTCAGATTAGTCATTTTGTAAGTTATTGTTTTTATTTGAGATGTTCCAATATGAAACATTAAGGAGAGCTGTGCTCGACTGATATACAAAAGCTTATATTTTCTAGCGCATCTGTCCCAATTGGACAGTGCGATGGTAAATATAGTTCCTAACCTCTAGAGTTAAGGAGAGCTGTGCTCGACTGATATACAAAAGCTTATATTTTCTAGAGCACATAGGTATATAATAAACTCATAGATTGGATAGTTTAGTGACTTTTAAGCTTAATAACACTATTACCTATAGCTTATGGTTAAGAACACTAAATTATTAGTTAAATTAAATGAAGTTCCAGAAGATGGAAGGAGTTGGGAGTTTACTGAAACTTCTAAGCCTAACCTTAATGAACATTTCCAGCCTGAGATCTCAATTGATAAATATAAGGTAAATGTACAAATTAGGCCTTTAGGAAATGTATATGAGATAATGGTTGATTATAAGCTCAGTTATGAGGCTGTGTGCTCATTATGCGCTTATGAGTTTCCGTTGCCATCAAAGAAAACAGTGAAAGAGCTGGTGATGATTAACCCTAAGGGGCAATCTCGCCTTGATAAGCAAAAAAGTACTTCTAAAAATTGGAATGATGAGCTGTTTTGCACTGAATTAGATAACCAAAATTTAAATTTAGGTGAGTTTTTACGCGAGGTTATACTTGTGGAAATGCCTGTGAGGCCTTTGGGCTTTGGTGGACTATGTGAGAAAGGAGCTTGTGAGCCACTACAAGCTACTGAAAGTGGAGACAAGTTTAGCTCATCAAATATGAATGAGTGGACTGGAATAGAAAAAAATAAGCCATTTTCAGCACTTAAAGACATGATGAAGCTTAAAAAATAAGCTTTTTTGAAATATTTAGGTTGCAAGGGATTTAAATATTAGATATTTAACTTCTTTAAATTTATATTTGTAATGATCTGGCTAAAACGCCAGAACAGTAAAGGACTAAACTATGCCAGGACCGAAGAGTAAGATTTCTAAATCAAGAAGAGGAATGAGAAGAGCACATAATGCATTAAAAGTAATGCCTGTTAATACTTGTGCTAACTGCGGTTCATTAGCTAAACCTCACCATGTTTGTAACTCTTGTGGTTACTACAAAGGTAAAGAGGTAATGGCTCCAAAAGGCCTATAAAACTTTTTTAAACATCCCGTTTTTTTAAAGCCCTCATTTAGGAGGATCATCTATGTTTCGCTCAAAAATTACTGGTACGGGGCACTATCTTCCCGAAGATAAAATCACAAATCATGATTTAGCAAAAATGGTGGATACAAACCATGAGTGGATTGTTGAACGTACTGGTATTCATGCCCGTCGTAATGCAAAACCTGACCAAGCCACTTCCGATCTTGCTTTAATTGCTGCTAAACAAGCATTAGAGGCTGCAAACCTTAGAGCCACCGATCTTGATATGATTATTTTTGGCTCAATCACACCCGATTACATAATGCCTAGTACGGCTTGTATTTTACAAGAAAAGTTAGGAGCTGGAAACTGTGTTGCCTTTGATTTAATTGCAGCATGTTCGGGGTTTATATACGGTTTAGCCACTGCTGATATGTATATTAAAACAGGTAACAAAAAAAATATTTTAGTGATTGGTGCTGAAGTATTACATAACTATGTGGATTACACAGATCGTGGAACTTGTATCCTATTTGGGGATGGAGCCGGGGCTGCTATTGTTTCGCGAAATGAAGATGATAATGATAAATCTGAAATTTACTCGCATCATTTATATTCTGATGGAAGTTTAAATAAATTATTATATGTTCCAGATGGTGGATCAGTAAGTCCAATGACTAAAGATAGTATTGATCAGCGTTTGAATGCTGTAAAAATGAATGGTCGTGAAATTTTTAAACATGCAGTGCGTGCCATGAGTAAGTGCTCAACAGAGGCTTTAGAAGCGAATTCAATGAGTGCTGATGATGTGTCATGGGTTATTCCCCACCAGGCCAACACTCGTATTATTGAAGCAACAGCAAAGCATATGAAGTTTCCAATGGACCGAGTGGTTGTTGAAATCGAAGAGATGGGTAATACCTCGGCGGCAACAATTGCTGTGGCAATGGACAAAGCTATTAAAGATGGTCGTGTTAAACGAGGTCAAAATATATTACTAACTGCTTTTGGAGCTGGTCTCACCAGCGGAAGTCTTTTATTCAAATACTAATTAATGTAATGAGGTGTACTTATGTGGGCAGGAATATTTCCAGGTCAAGGAAGTCAGCAAATTGGCATGGGCCAGTTTTTATTTGATAACTTTAAAGTAGCTAAAAACTTATTCGAAGAAGCCAGTGACGCCATAAGTTTAGATTTTAAAAAACTCTGTTTTGATTCTTCAGAGGCTGACTTAGCTTTAACTCACAATACTCAGCCAAGTTTATTATTGGTATCTACTTGTTATCAAAAGGTACTAAGTGAAGTAGCTGGTATAAAGTTTAATTACACTGCCGGTCACTCAGTGGGCGAGTACGCAAGTCTTGTAATGGCTGAAAGCATGGCCTTTGCTGATGGAATTAAAGCTGTTAGGCAGCGTGGATCTTTAATGCAAGAGGCTGTTCCAGTTGGTGAAGGGGGAATGCTTGCCGTGCTTGGACTAACGCCTGAGCAAACCACTAAAATGAATAGTTGGGCCATGGAAAAATCGGGATTCTCCCCTATTGAGTCTGCCAATTTTAATTCACCAGGGCAAATCGTTGTTAGTGGTAATAAAAAAGCTCTTGATTGGTTAGCCGAAAATATAAACAAAGAGATTTTCGCTGAGCCTCCAAAGCGTTTGAAGTTGATCCCATTAAAAGTATCTGCACCCTTTCATTGTTCAATGATGAAGCCTGCAGAAAGTGGAATGGATACATTTTTTGATAATATTACTTTTAATGATGCTAAAATTCCAGTTGTGCAAAACTGCACTGCCGATGCAGTGACTAACGCTGCTGAGCTTAGGAAGAATATTACTGAGCAAATATCTTCCTCTGTTCGTTGGGTTGAAAGTATTCAGTGGATGAAGTCCCAAGGTGTAAATAATTATATTGAGCTTGGTTGGGGTAAAGTTTTAGCTGGGTTAAATAAAAAAATAGACCCTGAAATTAAAACCATTAATATAAATTCTTTAGAAGATTTAAAACAGGTGGAGTCCCATGCTTAATTTAGAAGGTAAAAAAATAATTGTTACTGGTGGAAGCCGTGGTATCGGCGCTGGAATTGTTAAGACTTTAGATTCTTTGGGCGCAACATTAGCATTCACTTATTCCTCTAGAAAAGATGCTGCTGAAAAAGTTTTGTCTGAATTAAAGGGAAAAGATCATATTATTGAACAATTAAAATTAACTGAGGAAGACTCCATTAACACTGCTATTAAAAATATTACTTCTGCATGGGGTAATATAGATGGCTTAGTTAATAATGCTGGAATAACTGGTGATCAAATTTTACTACGCATGAAAACTGACGATTTTGACAAGGTCATTCAGGCTAACTTGCGTGGTACTTTTATTTGTTCAAAAGCTGTGTTAAAGCCTATGGTTAAAGCTAGAAAAGGATCAATTGTTCATGTCACTAGTGTTGTTGGTCAAATGGGCAATCCTGGTCAGGCAAATTACGCAGCAAGTAAAGCTGGTGTTGAGGCCTTTTCAAAGTCTCTTGCTAAAGAATTAGGCTCTAGAAATTTACGCTCAAACTGCGTGGCTCCCGGTTTTATTGAAACTGAAATGACTGAGAGCTTAACTGATGAGCAAAAACAGAACTTGCTTGGCGGATTAGCAATTCCTAGGCTAGGTAGCGTCAATGATGTAGCTAGTGCCACTGCCTATTTGCTTTCAGATATTTCTAATTATATAACTGGACAAACTATTGCTGTAAATGGTGGATTATACATGTAGTTTTAAAATGATAAAATTTTAGTCCGCGCCGTCCACTGGGGACGCCTCGTAATAAAATTTTATAAAGTGATTACCGTATGAGTAAACGATGCCTACGGCACAACTTGTACTAATAAGGAGAGAGTAACATGTCACTAGAACCAAAGATAAACAAAATTATTGAAGAGCAACTTGGTGTTGAAGCAGATCGTATTAAGCCAGAAGCTTCATTTATTGATGACCTTGGCGCTGATAGCTTAGATATTGTTGAGCTAGTTATGGCTATGGAAGAAGAGTTTGAGTTAGAGATTCCAGATGAGGAAGCTGAAAAACTAAAAACTGTTAAAGATGTACAAGAGTATATTACATCAAAGAAAAACTAATTTAAGAATTAAGCTTGGTGAACACCAAGCTTAAAAAACTGGGCCATTAAATACATAGTAGGCCCAATTTTTAATTTTCATGAGCAGGACTTATAAGCAAACACTCATGAACTGAAGTTAAATAAAATTTTATTGCTAGCTTGTATGGGGCGAACAGGAATCAAATTTTATCATTAAGCTAAAAATAGGACTCATTAATATGGCAAATATTTTTGAAAAACCAGGCAGACCGAGACGACGTGTCGTTATTACTGGAATCTCTGCAATCACTCCTTTGGGTTTAGATATTAAAAGAAGTTGGTCTTCATTAATTGAGGGGCAATCTGGCATTGCTAAAATATCACTATTTGATATGCCAGAGCTTGAAGTGCAAATTGCCGGTGAAGTTAAAAATTTTGTAGCTACCGATTATGTTGAGAAAAAAGAATTAAAAAAAATGGATCGCTTTATCCATTTTTCAATTGCAGCTGCAGATACATGCATTAAAGATAGTGGTTTAGAACTTACTGAAGAGCAAAGTCATAAGGCTGGCTGTATTATTGGTGTAGGGCTTGGTGGTTTAGAGTTTATTGCTAAACAACAAGATATTATCTCTAAGCGTGGTCCTTCACGAGTGAGTCCATTTTTTATTCCATCTGTTATTGCTAACTTGGCTTCAGGTCATGTGAGTATGAAGTATGGTTTACGTTACTTAAACTATGCCATCACATCAGCTTGTTCCTCTGGAGCACATGCGCTGGGTGAGGCATTTAATTACATTCGCGATGGTAAGTGTAACGTTATGGTGGCCGGTGGTGCAGAAGCCGTTGTCACTCCCCTAGCTCTTGCTGGTTTTAATTCAATGAAAGCTCTTTCTTCGCGAAATAACTCACCCACTGAGGCCAGTCGTCCATGGGATAAGGACCGTGATGGTTTTGTATTGGCAGAAGGTGCTAGTATTTTTGTTTTAGAAGACTTTGAGCATGCTTCAAAACGTGGAGCCAAAATATATGCAGAAGTGGTTGGGTATGGAGCATCTTCGGATGCTCATCATATGACTACGCCTTCACCAGGTGGTGTTGGTGCTGCAATGTCTATGAAAAATGCACTTGATGATGCTGAACTTAACCCTGAACAAATTAATTATATTAATGCCCATGGTACTAGTACTCCTGTTGGAGATATTATGGAGTGTGAGGCTGTTAAAAAAGTATTTGGTGATTATGCTAAAAACGGTTTATGGGTTAGCAGCACAAAAAGTGCCACTGGTCATGCCTTGGGTGCAGCCGGTGCTATTGAATCTGCTTTTTGTGTAAAGGCAATCCATGAGCAAATTGCTCCACCAACAATTAACCTGGAAAACCCTAGCCCCGAGTGTGATTTAGACTTTATCCCACATCATGCGCGCAAAGGTAAGATTGATTACGTTTTAAACAATAGTTTTGGTTTTGGTGGCACTAATGCCTCATTAATCTTTGGGAAACACACTTGAAAACAGATTTTTTAAAATTAGACTCTCCCATTTTGATTGCTTCAGATCATGGTGGCGTTGATTTAAAGTCTAAAGTTAAAAATTTTTTTAGTGAGTTAAACTTTGAAGACTTGGGTCCTCATAATCATGATTCGGTTAATTACCCAGATTATGCTCATAAGCTTTGTCAGAGGCTTTCCCCCTTACAATCTAACCTAGAAATTGACCCAGTACATATGGGAATTTTAATTTGTGGTTCAGGACAAGGTATGGCTCTTACAGCCAATAAACATGAAAATATTAGAGCAGCCCTTTGCTGGAGCAAAGAGTCTGCAGAGCTATCAAGAAGCCATAATAATGCGCAAATCTTATGTATTGGTGCTCGACTTCTGGAAGAAGAAACTGCTTTAGAGATTGTTAAAACATTTTTTTCAACTACTTTTGAAGGCGGTCGCCATATTAAAAGAATAGAGAACATTAAATAACTTAACTTGGAGGTATCCAGTGATTTCAGAGGTAAATAACGCCCTTTTTTCTTACGATAATGAGGCTGCAGTTCTTTTAGAAAAAGAAGTTCATCGCCAGGAATTTGGTTTAGAAATGATTGCCTCAGAAAATTATGTTACACAAGCGGTTATGGCTATGCAGGGTTCTGTGCTTACTAATAAGTATGCTGAAGGATACCCTGGTAAAAGATACTACGGAGGCTGTGAGTTTGTAGATGAGCTTGAAACCCTTGCTATAGATCGAGCCAAGAAGCTCTTTGGTGCTGAACATGTGAATGTGCAACCACACTCTGGATCTAATGCAAATATGGCTGTTTATTTAGCTTCCTGTAAGCCTGGTGACACAATATTAGGTATGGACCTTTCTCACGGCGGTCATTTAACCCATGGCTCTCCTGTTAACTTTAGCGGCCTATTATTTAATGCTTGCCATTACGGCTTAAACTCTGAGACTGAACGCCTAGATTATAATCAAATCATGGATGTGGCTAAAGCCAATAAACCAAAGCTTTTAATTGCAGGCTACAGTGCCTACCCGAGGGAGGTTGATTTTGCAAAGTTTAGAGAAATTGCAGATGAGGTTGGTGCAACATTATTAGTGGATATGGCTCACTTTGCAGGCTTAGTGGCAACTGGCGTTCACTCATCACCCATCCCTTATGCAGACTTTGTTACCACAACCACACATAAAACTTTGCGTGGACCTCGTGGTGGAATGATTTTATGTAAAAAGGAATTTGCAAAAGAATTAAACTCTAGAATATTCCCAGGAATTCAAGGTGGCCCACTTGAACATGTTATTGCCGCAAAGGCAGTTGCTTTTGGTGAGGCTTTAAAGCCTGAATTTAAAACCTACTGTGAACTTGTGGTGAGTAATGCAAAAGTTTTAGCTGACGAAATCATGAAGCATGGCCTAAAGCTAGTTACTAACGGTACTGATAACCACTTATTGCTTATTGATTTGTCAGGTTTAGAAGTTACGGGAAAAGATGCTGAAAAACTTCTTGGTGAAGCTGGGATTACCGTAAATAAAAACACTGTTCCTAACGAAACAAGATCGCCATTTGTAACCAGTGGAATACGTATTGGTACACCGGCCCTAACTACCCGTGGTATGCAGGCTGAGGATATGAAGCAAATAGCTAAGTGGATTTGTGATGTGATTCAAAAACCAGGGGATGAATCTTTACGAGCAAACATAAAGTCATCTATTAAAGAACTTTGTATAAAGTATCCAATTTATAGTTAAAATGAATTTGCCAGTCGGTTACACTTTTGAAATGTGATCGGCCCAAATTTAGTTTCACTATTAGAGTGACTAGAGAGAACTAGCTTTTCTCCAGTAAGATCTTCAAAATCAATTTTTACACTTGTTGGAAATTTAACTTTTCCGTGATTTGATATGGAATTATTGTATTTAACGTTTATAGAGCGGTCTTTTAAAGTCCAAGTTCCAAAGGCGCGACTCACAAGTTTGCCATTAGTTCCGGCTTTTAAAAAATGAGCTTCTTGAGAAAAGGTCTTCCCCTGACTATTTAATTTTATAGTGATTATAAAGAAACCTTGTTTTTTATCTTCTTTATCAATTGGAGCTATTGCACACCAGTCTGTATCCGGTAATTTTTCACGAACAAACTCGTCAATGCATTGATAAAAGCTTTTTTTGTCTTCAATACAGGCATTTATATTATAGCTTCTAGCCCAAGATGAGGAAGAAAACAAAACTAATGACGTGATAATGATAAACTTAAACAAAGTAACCCCCGCTACAAGTAACTCTTAGCTCTATAAATTAAAAAAATATATAAAAATTTCTAATTCTTAAGGTAATTTAAGGGGTCTTGCGGGAGTTTATCTTTCATGATCTCAAAATGAAGGTGGACACCAGTGGATCTTCCTGTGCTGCCCATGCCACCAAGTTGATCACCTGCGTTAACGTACTGCCCTTCTTTAACACTAAATTTATTCAGATGGGCATATAAACTTGCCCAATTTTTATTATATTCCAGGATCACAACTTTGCCATACCCAGTATAGCCTGATCCTGCGTAAATCACTAAACCTGGGTGAGAGGCCATTATTGGAGTGTTCTTCTTGCCCGTTAGATCTAAGCCATAATGTTTACGTCCATTTTTTTTAGGCTTAAAACCACGAGAAATGTTAATCTTTTTAACTGGCCATAAAAACTTAGGCTGACCTTTTAATGTCATATTCCTTTTTTGAACATTGGTCGATGGAGGTGTGTAGCCTCCAGATTTTGATTGGTAATTTGTACAGGCATTTATGGTCATACTTAAGGTTATAAGGCTGATGTATTGTAACAACTTTATTTGCATATTTTTTTCTCTTAAAAGTAAATCAATGAAGGGAGAATTTACTCCGCCTATATGTAAACATCATAACATATATTGCTCAAATATCGAATAAATCAAGGCAATTGATATTGCGTTGTTCAGTAAGGATTCTATTGTTGAGTTTTAAGGTTGTGAGGCTTTTAACTAAGTTAGAGCTCTTAACCTAGCCTTTTGTTGTTAGCTGGCTATCGTTTTCTTTAATAAACTCGCGGATATCATCGGCCTTTGCTAAAACTTTTAACCACTGCTCTTTATATAGAGTAACGGGGAAACGCCCCATTCCATATAAGGACACAGCACCCTTTTGACTCACTTTTAAAGTCAATTCACGGGGCTTATTGGCCTTTTTTAGGTTAGCATTTTCTGCTTTTAATCTTTCTAATTCTGCTTTTAAATCTTCATCGCTCATGGATAAAATTTACCTTTTAGTTATAGTCTTGTCTAGCTGATCATTTATCCAGTTCCAAATAAAAATTAAATTTTAATAAGAGATTATTAAAGCTTACAGTGATTTGTTAGAATTTCAATCAATTGAATAACTAGAAGTTAGTCATGTTGGAATCATTGTTGTGCAGCACTGCAAAAGTACAATGCTGCAAAGATATAAAATAATTATTTGGTTACTACACGTCCATTCATGCCGTTGCACACATAACTAATATCTTCTTCTGATTCACCATTGTTGTACCAAATTGTAGTGGCCATTGAAAACTCACCAACACCTTGTGCTATCTTACAGCCAATATTTCCAGGGCAGATATTAACCACTGTACTATTTGCATGCATTTCACAGGCTCTGCGGAAGCCCTCTTCCATTTCTGGGATATTAGAGGATTGCTCAGTACAAGTGCTAGCAACACCTTCTTGGTTAAAATCAATTAAGCAAGATACACTTGCAAATGCAAAGTTTGACATTAATAAAATAGACATAATTAATACTTTTTTCATAGGTTGCTCTCCAGTTTTTTATTTTAAACAATAAAAGTGACTAAAGTATACACTCCAAATAGCTTGAGTAAAGTTTTATAAGTCTTTTTAATCTTTGGTAATTTTAATGCGTAACACTTAAACTTTGGACTTTTTGCCAAAGTTTTACGTTGATTTGCTCATGGCCAATTAAATATACAGGGACACTATCCGAAGCTTTTTTATCAGTAATTTCTGATGGCATTTGTCCAAGACCTCGGTAGTTACCTAACCAAAACTTTCTTGTAGCCAATGAGTTACTCACTAGTGTTTTCACATCTTTAGGCTTTGATTTTAAAGTGGCTTCTTCGTAAGGGCTCATAATATGAAGTTCAGCATTTTCATGAGCACTATAGTCTAAGGTTTGATAACCTAAATTAACCAATCGAGTTTGCTTTTTAGAACCCGATATAGATGAGGTTAGCACTATGTCTAGCTCACCCTTTGAAAATTTATCTTGAAGTTCAGATAGGTCATAAACATTTAAGGAGATCTTCTCAAGGTCAGTTTCATTTAAAAGCTTATGGCAAATCTCACTGGATATCTCTATTAGCCCCTCAAGTATTCCCACTGCAATTTCTTTGGGGTAATTATCTTTTAGTAAACCTTCAATTGATTTTTGTAAGTTTTTAGAATGATTAGTATATAAACTACCAAGCTTTTGCGCTTCAATTGTCCAACTGGACTTTCTTTTTGATTCTCTATCTAACAATACAACAGAGAATTCTTCTTCAAGCTTGCCAATAACTCTCGATAGCTGCGGTTGGCTAATGCCAATATTTGCCGCTGCGTGGGTTAGGTTTTTGTAATTAATTGCTCTACTGAGTAAGGTCAGTGGCCAATGCATATCTTCCATAGGCCCGTATGTATCAAATGTATGATAAATTGTATACTATTCATTTTACAAAAAATAAGATTGTGGAATATACATCATCTCGAAAACAAAAACTTGCAAACAAAGGAAGTTGGAAAATGAAAAAATTATTAATTCTAGTATCTGTATTATTAACTGCATCTATGGCTAAAGCTGATGGATTTGAGTGCCAAACTGTAGCTGGCGATCTAAACATCAAAGTATATAACCAAGTTATGCCATCAGCCGGCACAAGAAATGGAGCTGTAATGGTTGTTTCTGACCCTGCTGTATCTGCTGGTCGCAAAACTGTTTCAGTATTTACCGCTGAAGAAGGTACATTAGTGAATACTGGCTCAAAGCACTATGCCAATGTAGACGAAAGATTTAACAACATCCCTAAAGGTGAGTATCTTTCAGGAACTCGTATTGATTACTTAAAAAGCATCATTCTAGATGTGGACTTCTCTTATAATGAGCCGGTGTCTTTCGGTGATATGGTTGAGGGTTGGATGATCCTTACACGTGAAAACGGTGGACCACAAATTAAAGAAGCTGTTCTATGTGAGAGATACTTAAAGCACTAATTTAAACTTATATTTAATTTTAAAAGCCACTAATCATTTAGTGGCTTTTTTATGCTAAAGTCGCCTAATATAATGTCGATATTGCTATAATCAAAAACTGAATTAGAACATTCCCAACTCTTTTTACCTCCAACTTTAACAGCTTGATAAAAGCCCCAAGCAATACTGCGACAAGATATAAAGTCAGATAACTTATCATTTTTCATACACACTGAAAGCATATCAGAGTAAAAATTATTATCACAGTTTTTTTTAGACAAACCATTAGTAGCAGGCTCATGATGATAGCAAAAATCATGTTTTAAACAGGCTTTAAAGAAGGTGTCGCCATAATCCCCTACACTTTTGGTACAGCCATTAAAATATACTAAGGGTCTATTACTAATTACACAAAATTCACCATCGCGGTTTTTTTTACTTTTTGGGCACAGCAGGGAGTTAACAATTTCGCCACCTAGTTTTTTACAAGCATCAGCAAGACTTTTTGTCTCAGCCTGAATAGAAACTGAAGCTAAAATAAATAAAATTAATACGTACTTTTTCATCTATTATAAAGTAGCAATGCATGAATCAAGAGTCCATATGTTACTTTTACACCCTGCTCACCTAGAAACTATTATAACTATATGTCACACGACTATATGTATTCAATTCTATTGAAGTAATCATATTTCACTGTTTACGAAGCAATGAACCCACAATAAGCCTGAACTATTTTTAAGAAATTGACAAAATTAAAAGAAATACTGAGAATGGCTGTATGACTAATTAATCCACAAAACCTTATTAATATTTCAAAATAATTTTTAACTGGTTTTACTGGAGGTAATTATGAATAACCACGTTAACTTCTATTCAGAAGCTGAGTTATATGACA
>CALLBC010000155.1 GCA_938001965.1 uncultured Bdellovibrionales bacterium
GTATCAATACGTAAGACTGACACCTTGAGCTATAACCATCTTTTTTATAACCTTAATAAAAAGTATTTTTCCAATAAAGAGTTCAGGAAAGAGTTTGGACAGCTTTTGCAAAGTATAGCTTGGAAGGGAGAGTTTTTATCAAGCTACCAAGAGCCATTAAATACATTTTTGCCAAATGGTGTGATGCACTCAAAATACTACAAGAAAAAAAGTATAGAAATAAACATCAATGACTTTAAGAAAAAATGGAAAGATCACCTTCCGTCTGAAAAAATAAAGATCGTTGTTGTTAACAAACACTTTAAGACTCAGTTTATCAGTGAACTTGAAGAGACGTTAAAAGATCTGGGCATTAAAGCAACTGTCGTTAAACATAGTGGTGCTGACTACATGAAAATTCTTAAAACCAGAGACTATGATATAATATCTGGGCCTTACATTGGTAACTTCCCTGACCCTGATGGGTTTCTTGAGCCGCTAAATCCAGAAAGTGCTATTAACTTTGAATCTAAAAGTACTGAAGGCCTATTCAAGAGTCTACAAGTAGCTAGGTTTAGATCAGACCCTTCAGAACGCTTAGAGTCGTACTCAAAAATAATTCGTGAATATGAAGACACTTGGTCAATGATTCCTCTTTATAGAGTTAACTTTCCAATTGTTTATAACAAAAACCTAGTAGTTCCTGATTCAAGCTATCGTTATGAAGCTGAACTATGGAATATTTTTTGGAATTAAAATGAAGAAAAGTTTTGAAAAGTCATTATTTACACCTCTAATAGTGGGGAATGCATTAGTCTTTTTAGTATTTGCGCTAATTTCTTATGCAATCATTGAAAAAAGCTTTTCAAAATCTATCAAAGAACAAGTCTCTACAAGTGCCTCTATTTTTACAGACTCTATTAGAGAAGATCTTGTCATGGGTTTAGAGCGCGAAGTTTATAAAAAATGTAAGTCTTTTGCCATGAACAAAAATGTCAAAAGCATAAAAGTCAGTACTCCGGCTAATGATAGCGTTTGTAGTATAAGTAATAAAGATTCTCGCTCTGATCTATCAATTTCAAGATCAGTGTACTTTGATGAAGAAGAAAGCAACAGTGCTGCCCAAATTACTATTAATTTTGCTAACAACATCAATCAAAGGTTTATAATTTCTTCGATGACAGTGTTAGCCCTTTCGTTTTTAGTTTTGATATTCTTATTATCAAAAGCTGGACGAATATTTATTAGGCAAAAATTTAAACCAATTAGCGAGCTGGCCACTGCGCTTTCAACTAAAAATACATCTGTACTGAAAGATATATCAAAAAACTTGCCTAAAGACCCTGAAGTTGAACTTGAGCAACTTTATAGAGGCGTTGAGAAACACGCCTCTATGGTGGAAAAGTACCAAGGAGAGCTTGTAGAATCAGCCAAGGCTAAAACTATTAACGAAATTTACGCAGGCCTTGTTCATGACCTTAAATCTCCTCTAACTGGTATCACGATGATAGCCCATGACGAAAAACATGACCCGGTTACAAGAGAAATGCTGTTACGTAGTGTTGATAAGGTTTATGCTCAAATTGATGAGTTACTATCTTTAGATTGTGACCTTAACGGAAACTTTCAAGAAAAATTAGTAATTGATGCAGCTAGCACTTTAAAGCGTAATATTGAGATTAAAAAATATGCCTTAGAATCATCAGGCAAGTGTAAGATTAATTATAAAAAAGTTGGGGAAGGTCCTTTTGATATTGCAGTTTCAACATTGTTTTTTACAAGAGCAATGTCTAACCTTGTTCAAAATGCAATTGAAGCTACTGAAAAATCAGGTCGTCCACCTGTAATTGATATTATAATAAAGCGATCCGATAAAAATATTGTTATTAAGGTGAAAGATAACGGCATTGGAATAAAAGAAAAAAACATCTCTTCACTGGGCAGAAAAGGTGTTACTTACAATAAAGAAAATGGTACTGGCCTGGGACTCTATCAAGTAAATAAAATGCTGGAGCTACACGATGGGCAAATGGACATATCTTCCATAGAAGGCGTTGGGACAGAAATAAAAGTAACAATACCAGCCTTCACTAAAGTAGATCCAATATTTAATCTAATAATAGAAAACCAAGACCAAGTAATTACTATTTTAGATGATGACGACTTAGTTCACTCAACTTGGAAAGAAATATTTCGCCGTAATAAAATTAAAAATAGTATTAAATACTTTAATAGTCCCAAAAAATTTGAAGATTGGGCAAATGACAATCAGGATTTAGTTAAAAGTGGTATAGCTTTATTTGACTACGACTTAAAAACTAGTCAGTCGGGCCTTGATGTTCTTTCTAAATACACGTTCAAGAACACCAATATGATTACTGGCGAAAGCTCCAACAGCTCTGTTATTAAGCGTTGCCAAGAATTAAATATCAATCTTATTCCAAAAAAACGAATGGCTGAAGTTAAATTTTCATCACAAAAGTACAAGTCGGCACCTGAACAAGCCCCTTCTATCTAAATAACTCTATATACCAAGTAAAGTAAAGTAAAGTAAAGTAAAGTAAAGTAAAGCTAGCGCATAAAAATCCACGGCAAATATCTCTATAAAAAATATTTTTGTTCATCAATGAACTGACCACTTTTGTAAATTTAAAAAAAAATATTTTATCGGCACCGTTATACCTTTTTAACAGGAGACAGTATGAATAATAGTAAAAGACTAAAAACCCCCAAAGAATACTACGAACTATCACCAATGGAGCGACGCAATCTACTTAACCAGTGCGGACCTGATGGAGCTCTAAATGATTACATTCCAAACCATCTTCTAGGAACTAATATTAGTAAGAGCTGTGACATTCATGATTTTATGTTTATTGAGGCTAAGAACAAAAAAGAAGCTGAATACGCGGACACAATATTTCTAGAAAACATGAATAAACAAATAAAAAATGACAAAAAAATGAATATTTTTGATCCAGTGAGAATGTTTTTCGCATATGTATATTTTTTAGCAACTAGAGTTTACTCTAATCTAAAAAAAAGTGACAGAATATA
>CALLBC010000156.1 GCA_938001965.1 uncultured Bdellovibrionales bacterium
ATGGTGACCAAGGAGGTTAATTATTATAACAACAAAAGACCCCAGCTTGGGTTAAAAAAAATGCCTCCGAATGAATATCGAAGGCATCTTATTAGTTAGCCAGGCTTTTTTTAACTTGTCCCAAAAATGGGGTACAGATCAAATAGTGGCTTTTCTTATTCTTAAAAACTAGTTAATACCTAATTAAGAGCTTCTCCATATTTAACTTTTTTAGGCAGCTGAATATTTAACTCACCAACATATCCTTTAGGCAAAAATAGCAAAACAGTGCTTCCCATATTAAATATGCCAAGCTCCCCACCTTTTTTAATAGGTATTGGCTTCTTATAAATTTTAGTTTCTGCCTTTCTAAAATGCTTATTATTAGTTACAAAATCTTTTTCAAAACTAAGAGTCATTTTTCCCACATTAGTTGCCCCTACTAAGGTAGCTGCTATCACACCTTTTGCAGATCTAATCCATACAGTCACTCTCTCATTAACTGCAAAAAGTTGACTAATATGCTCAACACTCCATGGGTTAACAGGCCATAAACGACCAGGCTTATAGGAGTAACCTAATATTTCTCCGTCGACTGGTGAGTGCACTCTATGGTAATCAGTTGGACATAAGTAGTAAGTTAAGTGATCGCCACCTTCAAAACCTTCTAAACTTTGAAAGTCTTCACCTAGAATACCTTTAATTGAATATTTTTTACCTTTTGCTTGCACAAATTGTAAGGATTCGATTTTTTGAGCCACTGTAATTTCTGAGTCGGCAGGATGAACTAAATCTGCGTCAGCAACAGGGCGAATCCCAGCCTTAAGCTTTCTTGTAAATAAATCATTAATACCTTTATACTCTTCAATTGGCTTTTCAGCCTCATCCATATTTATATTGTAGCGATCAGCAAACCACTTCATTGAAAATATTCGTAAAGAATTGGGAAGTGGAAGACTTACCACTATTCCCACAACAACACTAAGAAGATTCTTAGGTACTAAATATAATATCCAACCCCATTTTTCCATACCCAAAGTTCTAACAAATCATAGCTCACTGGCAACGAAAATCAGCTATTTAGGCTTATTATTTTTAGTTTTATTTACACTTCATATAGTAATAACTATTAAAACCTGTGACTTTTCATAAAACCCTCACTAAACTCCAAGTTATTGCTGAACAACAATCAGCCCAAACGAGAGCTCTATGAAAAAGAAAATCACCAATCTTAAGGTTGGTTTAGATGAAGAATTAGAAGAAAAGCTTAAGCTTAAAGATCCCAATTTCAGCGATTATCGCGTACTTAAAAAGTCACTGGATGCAAGAGGGCAAAAAACCCCTGAGTTTGTATATTCCTTAGATCTCTATACTAATGGTGCCAAAGCTCCCAAAATTAAATTTAATCTAGATAAATCAAAACTTCCAAAAGACATGGATAAGCCAATTATTATTGGCTCAGGACCTGCAGGACTATTTGCGGCTCTCCGCCTGGTTGAAAGAGGAATTCACTGCATTTTATTAGAGCAAGGCACTAAAACTAAAGAACGTCTCAAGGACATTGCTCAGTACTGGCGCAAGGGAGCACTTAATCCAGACAACAATGTTTGTCATGGAGAAGGAGGCGCTGGCTTATTTTCTGATGGCAAACTCATCACACGCATAAAATCCCCTCATATTCAGTATGTCATGAACCAATTAGTTCGCTTTGGTGCTCCAGAAGAAATTGAATATCTAAGTAACCCCCATGTCGGCTCAGACAAAATTAGAAGAGTGATCCCCATACTTCGAGATTACCTAGAAGCCAATGGCTGCACTATCCACTTTAATACTAAGGTGGATAAACTTAAGATGGAAAATAAACATATCACTGGTGTTGTCACAACCTCAAACCAAGTATTCAACTCCAATCATGTGGTTTTAGCTTGTGGCCATTCAGCCACTGACTTTTTCTATACCCTGCAAGAACAAGATGTTTTTATGGAGACTAAGCCTTTTGCAATAGGATTAAGAGTTGAACATCCACAAGATGTGATTAATAAAATTCAATACCGAAAACACCATGAACATCCAAAACTCAGCGCGGCCAACTACAAGCTCACTTACAACAACAATGACAAATCTGTAGGTGTTTATAGTTTTTGTATGTGCCCAGGTGGTTTTGTTCTCACCTCAAGCACTGAGCCAGGCACCGTGGTCTCAAACGGCATGAGCAACTACAGAAGAAACTCACCTTATGCTAACTCTGCAATTGTAGTTACCTTTAACCCTCCAAACATAAAAGATGTTTTTTCTGGTCTTAACTACCGAACTAAAATTGAAAAACAGGCTTATCAGTTGGTGGTTAACGAAGGTGGCAACAAAGAGCTGCCAGCCCAGTACTTAACAGACTTCATTAACAACAAAAAAAGTCAGCACCTTAATAAATCCTCTAGCTTATCTGGAAGTGTTGGCACTAACTTAAACCCCTTATTCCCAAGCCATGTACAAACTGAGTTAAAAAATGCTTTTGAAAAATTTAATAAAAATATGAAGGGCTTTATTCATGAAAAAGCGCAAGTATTTGGTGTTGAGTCGCGAACCTCGTGCCCCATTCGAATCACTCGAGACAAACAAACTCTTCAATCCCTTAGTCATGTTGGACTATATCCTTGTGGTGAAGGAGCAGGCTATGCCGGAGGAATCACCAGTGCTGCTTGTGATGGAATAAATGTTGCTGAAAAGATCTATGAATTAACATTAAATAAAAAAAGCCAAGCATAAGTAGCTTGGCTTTTTAATATCATTATTTTTATATCACCCTAACATTCGCTTCGCTCATTACGGGTTAACGTACTTTAACTGGCATCGCACTGTCCAATTAGGACAGATGCGCTACAAGTTAAAAACTTTTTTATATCACCCTAACATTCGCTTCGCTCATTACGGGTTAACACTTTGGATTCTTATGCTTTGGATTCTGTCCCATTTTCCAAATAATTTATCTAAGTGCTTGCTCCACTCTTCTAAACCATTAGACATTTTAGTCACTCTTTCTTTATCTTCTTTGTCTTTTTGTAAGTAATCAGACAAATTAGGGTCAGCTAAAGTTTGAACTAAAAAGGCATCATTAAGAGAATTAATTTTTCTATTATTACAATTCTTATAAATAGCATCATAGTAACCAGTTAATTTAAAGAAGTTACAGTACTCGTTATGAGATCCAATAAATCTATTTACATTCTTTAAAGTCTTGATTGATTTATTGTATTTAGCTTCAACAAGATCTTTATCATTGTACATAGAATTTTTAGGTAATTTTGTATCATCTTTTAATAAAAGCTCTTTAAAACCATAAAGAGTAATATTGTTTCTGCTATTATGTTTTCTTAAGCTTAGCATCGGATAAGGTATATCGGAATTACCACCGTAAACACCACCTCTGCGGCCTGTAGCAGATAACATGTCAGCAAAAGCTTCAGCGGTCCACTTGTTAGCATGTTTTGTAAAACCCTTGTATGAAGATGATGCTTCATCATTAATCCATGACATAAAGTCTGCTGACTCTCTGTAGATTAAAAAGTTCTCAAGATCTTCAAGCTCAGCACCTAAAATGGCTGGACCAATACTTTCTTGAAAAGAATCTTCTTCAATTTCAAGTTTTTCCATTTGGCTTTCAACCCACATTCTAGTTTGTAAAGCATCTAGCATATGCGTTCCAAGATTAAGTTTGGTGTCCTTGTTTATTTGGTCAACAAGTTGCTTAGCTACCGGACTCACCTCTTCAAAACTATCAACCATATCAACTAGTATTTCACAACCATTACAAAAACCAGGACTAGTTAAGCTATCAATCTTGCTATTTAAGTGAGTCAGTAAATTAAGGTATGAGCCTCTTCTATCACTAGCATTTAACAATACTTCTGCTTCGTTTTTGAAATTATAAAATAAACATAAGTTTTGAGTGTAAACAACAGCTTGGTCACGCCCCTCTTCACTAACGGCAAACTTATAACCTTTTGTGTTTTTACTATGCTTAAATAAACCATTAACAACACCTTTTAAGGCCGTTATACCAATACTTAATGGCGCACCATATGGACCTAAGAATTCACCTAAACCACCTACTGCATCAAATGTAATTCCTAATATTGCTTTTGCAATTTGAGGTTTCTTTTTTCTAACAACAGAACAATCTGAAATTTTCATTAGATCTAAAACACCAGCGGCAGCTTCAGAAACTTGTGCAGCATATTCTTCAAGTGCCGAAGCTTCTGCTCCAGATAGCATAGCTCCTTTCTTATACTTTTTAACTACAGTTTCATAAACTTTTCGCTTCTTTGTAACCACGTCTTCTAATCTTTTAGTGGCTCCAGCTATAGTTTCACAACCAGCGGCATCTAATATTTCATTTTTATGTTTTTTTAACTCATCTAAGGCTTTATTAAAGTTTGATGAAATTTTTGGACATTGTGGAGCAATAAACTCTGGTTTGCCTTTTGACTCAACTGGAGCTTCTGAAACAACTTCATCTTCTTCTGAAGTTTCTTCTGATATAGGCTCTTCTGTAATCTCTTCAACCACCTCTTCTGGAATGGCTGGTATGTCAATCGGTGAAGATTGAAAGTCGGTTGAATCTTTTGGTAGATCAGCCGTTGTTGGCTGTTCAGCAGTAACTGTATTTGTAGACTCTTTTGATGTGCTACCGTCATTACATGCACTAATACCAAAAGTCGTTATCAATAGAATTGATAGTAATATTTTACTCATTTGGATCCCCCTACTTATCCTTATCATTATGCTAAACTCTTAAATTGGTTTAACTTAACTAACTGTATATATAGCTCATGGGAGTGTTTCAAACCATATATTTAGTGCTTTTGTAGAAAATGCGTTCAATAAGCGTACAAAGCCTAAAAAAAAGTGAAACTTTCTTAAACTCTGCTTATGGGCGTTATAAACATTATTTTTAGCCCTAAAAAGTCCGCAGAACCAATTAAACGAGGTTTAAGATTGTAAGAAGTTTTCAGTAAAAATACTTTAATTTTGATACTACTTGGATAAAAGTTGGCACCGCAACGTCCTATGGGGACGTTTCGTTACAAATTTTTTCTTTTGTATATCGCCCTAACGTGAGCATAGCTCACTTCGGGCTTACTTCTAAGTCGGTGCTGAACTTGATACTACTAGGATAAAAATTGGCACCGCAACGTCCTATGGGGACGTTTCGTTACAAATTTTTTCTTTTGTATATCGCCCTAACGTGAGCATAGCTCACTTCGGGCTTACATATTCCTTCTGTACTCTCCGCCTACTTCGTATAGGGCTTTTGTCATTTGATATAGGCTGCAATGCCT